>CAWUMH010000174.1:0-3339 GCA_963923565.1 uncultured Alphaproteobacteria bacterium | reverse complement strand
GGACTTGGAGATTTCGAAAATCCTACGGATCGAACAGCGTGTTCGCGGAGAGCGAGCAGGCGAGGGGCTTGCGGGGTCTGGACTTCTTGTTATCAATCCGCCTTGGCGTTTGAAGGACGAGATGGCGCTGTGTCTTGCCTTCCTCGATAAAATAATTGCTACCGGTGAGGGAAACAGCGTTCGGTGTGATTGGTTGGCGCCTGAAAAAGCGGCGTAAATCATATCATTTGTGAATGAGCAAGCTCTGGCCGGATAGGATTGGAGATGTTAGCGTCTGTCAATATTTCGGCGTCTTTTAGCTTTTTGTTTTGAGGAGATTTGAAATGATTTTGCGTTCTGCACCCGCTTCGCCCTTTGGTCGTAAAGTGAAAATGGCTGCTCACATTGTGGGCGTTATTGATCGCATCAAAATCGTCAATGCCGATACGTTGAGCGCTGAAGATGATTTGCGTCAGCAAAATCCACTGGGCAAAATTCCCACATTAATTCTTGATAATGGCAAGGTCCTTTATGACTCGCGTGTCATCGTTGAGTATATTGATCACCTTGGAGGCGGTGGACGTCTTATCCCTACTCAGGGCGATGATCGTTATGATGTCCTTGTGATGCAGTCATTGGCTGATGGCCTGATGGATGCTGCGATTTTGCAAATCTATGAAATGCGGTTCCGGGCGGAAGATCGTCGAGAGCCAAAATGGGTTGCGCATCAAGCGGGAAAAGTTGATCGTGCGCTTGCGGCTCTTGAAGCGCATCCGCCGCATTTGAGCCCAGTCCCGCATATCGGGACGGTGTCGCTTGCTTGTGCTTTGGGTTATCTCGATTTTCGCTTCGAAGGCGCATGGCGCAAAAATCATCCGCGTCTTGTGGCGTGGCTTGATGACTTTGCTGCACGCGTGCCCTCATTTGCTTTGACAGCGCCGCATTGAGTTAAGCTGAATGTAATTAAAAAGCCCGCCTCTCAGAGAAGCGGGCTTTTTTCTTTTCATGTGATGAGCGATTAGAATCGATAATTCAAACCAACGCGCACGAGGCCCCAATCGGCGCCCGAAGAGCCGCCAGCTGAGGGAACATCCTTTTCTTCGAGATGGATATATAAAGCTTCCGCTTTCGCCGTCCATGGTCCGGTTACGACTGTTTCAACGCCACCGCCAAGCGTATAACCATTGTGGTAATTATCGACAGTCGATCCGCCATTTGTGTCATGCGTTGTTGCACCCGCGTAACCGGCTGTGAGGTAAGGCATGGTTTCGTTCATGGCGTAGCCGAGGCGGCCGCGAATTGTGTTGAGATAGCGCCCTTCGCTCGAGCCTGTATTGCTCCCTTTGATATTGCCGAGGGATAAATCGGCTTCAATACCGGCGACCCAATTCGTTGGCATTTGATAATTGTAACCACCTGTCACACCAAGCGTGCCGCCAGTCGGGTTGCCGTAAACATCTTTACCTTCTTTGGTAAAGCTGCCAAATCCCAAGCCCGCATTCAGACCACCATAGACGCCGGTCCAATTTGACATTTTCTGAACCGGAACGGGAACAGTTTTCGGCGCTGCTTTCTTGCTCGGAAGATCGGCAGCATAGGCTGCCGAACCAATCAACAGCATTGATGCTGTGACAATGTTCAGACGTGTAAAGAATGACATGGACAACGCTCCTCAAACGATCAGTAAAATTCCGCTGGGCATGACGCCCTCGGAATGGAGATAACGCCGTGTCTACGAGAACAGCGTTTATAAGCCCGTTTCATATTTGAACTGGGCTGATTTGTGGAAAAACAATGATCGGAAGAGACAATACCGGGGCAGGATTATGGTTCCCCGGAATATGATTAATCAACTCTTAATTAAGTGCGCCATGCTATGCGCAAGGTGCTGCAAGTCCTAGAATTTATAGGAAATTCCAAAGCGCAGTAAGTTTGATTTCGTATCCAATGATACGGAGGAGCCATTGGCGAGATAATTGGACGCCGCAAGATCATAATGTATAAATTCACCGCGCAATGTGACATTCGGCATCACAAAGGTTTCAAGACCCGCGCCATAAACGATGCCATATTTGATAACATCCGTTGAATTCACATTGGTATAATTCGTTCCACTAATGCCGAGACCGAAAGTGCCATAGGCAAGATTATTTCCGAAGGCGTAGCCGCCACGTCCACGGCCCGATGCCATCCATGATTGCGTAAAGCTCTCGCTGGTCGAGCTGTTTTTTACCTGAGACGAGTCAAAATCACCTTCAAGCCCGCCGACGAATGACCCGCTCTGGATGTTCATGCCGCCATGAACCCCATAAAGCGTACCGCCGGTCGTGAGCGACCCTGCCGTCCCTAAGCCGATACCACCATGGGCGCCGACATAGCCGCCTTGCCAATTGGCCACCCCATCGGTCGAGAAGAGCCCACCGGCGAAGGCCGAACTGCTGAGGCCTAAGGCCAAAGCCATTGCATAGCCGAAACGGTGAAGTGGGCGGGTCATTTTAAACTCTCAAAAAACACAAAAGAGCGGCGCGTGCGGGTGCACGTCCTTCCAAGCCAATTTTATCAATCTCCTGTCGCGCCCCTAAGCGATGCCTCAAAACAAGGTCAACAAAAGGTAAACCGATCGGCGGTTTCATCCGTGTGAAGATCATGCGACAAAAGTAACAGCCCCTTTTGGCGTCCCCTTTGCCCTAGGCCTCCTATGACCACGCATCCCAGCTATCCCATGACTCAAAAGAGCGCGCTTGTTACCGGCGCGGCTCGCCGTGTCGGAGCGACCATCGCAAAAAAGCTTGCCGCGGCGGGTTATCGCGTGGCCTGCCATGTGCGGCACACCGGACCGGACGCTGACGCTCTCTTGTCCGAAATCCAAGCAGCCGGAGGCAACGCAGCGTTGTTTGAGGCTGATCTGACAGATGCCGCAGCGCGTGCCCGCTTGATGCAGCGTGTCAACGAGCGCTTTGGTACGCTTGATCTACTCGTCAATAATGCCGCTGTTTTTAAATCGGACTCTTTCGACGATTTTTCTGAAGATGCACTCGATTCACATCTTGCAATCAATTTGAAGGCACCGATTGATCTTGCGCGTTATTTCTCACGCATGGCATCGGCGAATGATCCCTCAATCATCAATATTGTAGATCATCGTGTTTTAAAGCTCACACCGCAGCATTTTACTTACACGTTGTCGAAGGCGACGCTTCATACGGCCACGCAAACAATGGCACAAGCGCTCGCGCCTCGCATTCGCGTTAATGCCATCGGTCCTGGCCCGACATTACCAAATCAGCATGATGGTCAAGCTGGATTCTTGCATGAATCGGGAGGTGTGCCGTTGCAACATGCTGTTGATGCAGAAGATAT
>CAWUMH010000173.1:0-3403 GCA_963923565.1 uncultured Alphaproteobacteria bacterium | reverse complement strand
AAGGGCTATTACGGCAATATCTCGGAAAAGCAGTTCCGCCGTTATTATCACGAAGCGCTCCGCCTCAAGGGTGACTCGGGCGAAAACCTGATTGGCTTGCTCGAGCGTCGTCTCGATGCGGTCGTGTATCGCGCGAAATTCGTGGCGACCGTGTTCGCTGCCCGCCAGTTCATCAATCACGGCCACGTGAAGGTGAATGGTCGCCGCGTGAATATCAGCTCCTATCAGGTCAAGATCGGCGATGTGATCGAGGTGAAAGAATCATCACGCGAGCTCACAGTCGTTCTCGAAGCGACCCAGCTCACCGAGCGCGATACGCCTGATTACATCGAAGTCGATCACAAGAAGATGGCTGCGAAATTCATTCGCATTCCCGCGCTGGCTGATGTGCCCTATCCGGTACAGATGGAACCATCGCTCGTTATCGAATTCTATTCACGCTGATCGTTTCAAGATCAGATCGAAATTCAAAAACCTGCCAGAAATGGCGGGTTTTTTGTTGATCTCTCATCATCACGACGACAGGACATGACGCTCGTTGCCGCATCTTGAAGGCAATCAAGGTCAAATCATTTTTGCTAGAATTTTAGGTTTTGATGGTGGGCGCACTAGGGCTCGAACCTAGGACCCGCTGATTAAGAGTCAGCTGCTCTACCAACTGAGCTATGCGCCCATCAAAACAAAGGCGGGGACAAACCCCGCTCGGCAGGGTGCATAGCAAGCGTTACAGGACGATGCAAGAGCTAACGCTAAGATCTGTGGATGATTCCGCGTCTGAGCTTTGCGCTTCGCACAGCTTTATGATCATGGTATGAACTATGCAGGGTTGTCGGCGATGTGTGACAGGGTGTCATTCATCCGACAGGACAGGAGCCTATGGCACGAGAGCGACCATCCGTTCTCTCCTCCGATGAAGTCGAAGCATTTAGAAAAGCCTTCGACAGAGCCCCTACCCCTCACGCCTTACAGCGCAGCTTACGCTTTAAAAGTCTCATTTAAATGGGCGCGTTTGCCTGTGGCATGATCGTTTTATCTTATGGAGAGATCACGCCACACGACACGCAAATCGTCGTGAGTGCTGATCAAGCGCAAAGCGAGCCGACATGGTTGATGCTGCAACGCTTCCCGCTCGCCCTTGCTCCCGATGCGCCCTGGCCTCAACCTGATCTCGCTATGCCGACGCTGGCCTTGCTGTCGTTGCCTCTTGCGATACCGCCCAGCAAGCCGAAGCCGCTTACGCAAATAGCAACGATCCGCGCCGGCGATAATCCGTCAAATGGCGACTTAACGCGACAAGCTGCGGTGAACAGCAAAAGCGCGTCGACGAGTGGTTCTACGCAAGTGCAAATCTCGTCGGGTGGAACAAGCGGATCAACCGGATCACCAAAACCTGCTGTCAAACCCGCCGTTAGCAATCCGCTTACGACACTGGTCAGTGCAATCACTTCAAGCTTTAAACAACGATCCTCATCTCAGAAAAATAGCATTGCGGGCAACACGCCGTCGCAATCGATATCAGGGAATAAGGCTCTGAGCCGAGCCATTGACGCAGCCCGTTCAACAAATTTCGACTTTAGCCGTTCAAGTTTTGGAAGCCCATCCTTTAACGGTTTTAAAAAAGGATAGGGCCCGTGTCCTTAATCAAAGAAACGGGTTCCAAATTTTATACGTCAAGACGAGCGTTTGTGGTCGCTCAGCCCGCCATCGCTTGGGCATTCGGCCCGCGCGTGCGCTTGACCATCAAGCGATTAAGCGCCGCGAGATAAGCGCGCGTTGACGCTACAAGCGTATCGGGATCAGCGGCTTTCGCTGTCACCGAGCGACCATTTTCACCGAGACGCACGGAGACTTCCGCCTGCGCATCCGTGCCTTCTGTCACCGCATGAACTTGATAGAGTTCGAGCTGTGCTTCATTTGGCACCAACTCTTTGATCGCGTTGAAACACGCATCGACCGGGCCATTGCCGCGCGCCTGCACCGTCTTATGAGTGCCACCAATATTTAAAGTCAGCGTGGCGAGTTGCGGGCCTTGTGTGCCGGCAATCACGGTGAGGCTTTCGACCTTGATCGGATCCGCACCCGAATTCATTTCGTCGCCAACGAGTGCCTCGATGTCTTCGTCATAGACATGTTTTTTACGATCCGCCAAATCCTTCATGCGGTTAAAGGCTTCTTCAAACGCGTTCTCGCCGAGTTCATAGCCCAATTCCTTGAGCTTATCGCGGAACGCCGCGCGGCCAGAATGTTTGCCCATCACGAGCGAGGTCTTAGATACGCCCACAGAGGCAGGCGTCATGATCTCGTAAGTCTGCTGGTTCTTGAGCATGCCGTCCTGATGGATGCCGCTTTCATGCGCGAAGGCATTCCGGCCGACAATCGCTTTGTTGTATTGCACCGGGAAGGACGTAACACCCGCCACGAGCTTTGACGCACGGGTCAGCATCGTCGAGTCGATGCCGGTCACATAAGGCAATTTATCGCCGCGCGTTTTGATGGCCATGACGACTTCTTCCAAAGCCGCATTACCCGCGCGTTCACCAAGACCATTGATCGTGCATTCGATCTGACGCGCGCCGCCTTCTAACGCAGCGAGCGAGTTTGCGGCAGCGAGCCCCAAATCATCATGGCAATGCGAGGAGAAAATTGCCTTATCGGCATTCGCCACGCGATTGCGCACCTGAATGAACATATCGCGATATTCATCCGGCGTTGCATAACCGACCGTGTCAGGCAGATTGATGGTGGTGGCCCCCGCTTTAATGGCGGCGTCGACACAGCGGCAGAGATAATCAATCGGCGTGCGTGTCGCATCCATCGCCGACCATTCGATGTCATCGATCAGGTTACGCGCGCGTGTGACCGTCGCCGTGATGATGTCGAGCACTTCCGCTTCCGATTTCTTCATCTGGAATTCGAGATGGATCGGCGAGGTTGAAACAAAAGTATGGATGCGCGGCTTCTGCGCAAATCTCACGGCTTCGCCAGCGCGATCAATATCGGCATTGATGGCGCGCGCGAGACCTGCAACGGTTGCCCGCTTGATGCGTTTGGCAATTTCCGCCACCGCTTCAAAATCGCCATTCGACGCAATCGGGAAACCCGCTTCGATGATGTCGACGCCCATCGCATCCAAGAGATCAGCGACTTCGAGCTTCTCTTCGAGCGTCATGGAGGCGCCCGGCGACTGCTCGCCATCGCGCAATGTGGTGTCGAAAATAATGACGCGGTCTTTATCGGATGTCGTGGCCATAATCTTTGGTCCTTCGTCTTGCCCGGGACACGGCTTTCATAGGGTCGCGCAGGCCGGTGGAGTGGCTGGTCTTACATGCTCCCCTGAGCGCCCAGGCTGATGCCCGGCCGGCCCTCAGGGGCGGCTAAGAAGAAGGAGGCCGGAAAGCGGACG
>CAWUMH010000172.1:0-3454 GCA_963923565.1 uncultured Alphaproteobacteria bacterium | reverse complement strand
CTCTATACCGGCTATGATTATTTCCGTGCCGGCATTCGCCACGTGGTTGAAGCGGATGACTGAGATTAAAATTGCATATTTCGCATGGGTCCGCGAACGTGTGGGCGTTGCAGACGAAATGGTCACGATCCCTTCAACAGTCGTAACGATTGAAGATCTTGCGCTTTGGCTTGCGGCGCGGGATGAGGGCTATGCGTCAGCCTTTGAAAATCCGAAGCTTGTGCGCGCGGCAATTGATCGCGTGCATGCCAAGCCTCATGATGTGATTGGAAACGCGCGAGAGATTGCTTTCTTTCCGCCGATGACAGGCGGCTAAGCGATGGCACTGCGTGTTGTGATCCGCATTCAAGCCGAAGCTTTTGATGTGGCAAAAGAAACGGCTGGATTGTCTTCTCCGCATGATGATGTGGGTGCCGTCGCCACCTTTATCGGTTATTGCCGCAGTGAAGGCGGACGCCTCGCCGCGCTCGAACTCGAACATTATCACGGCATGGCGAATGAGGAGATCAAGCGCGTTGTTGATCAGGCGCTTCAACGCTGGCCGTTGTCAGCCGTCAGCGTGATCCATCGTTATGGTGTGATGAAGCCTGGTGATGGCATCGTGTTTGTGGGGACAGCGAGCTCACATCGCGCCGAGGCTTTCGCCGCTTGTGAATTTTTGATGGATTATTTGAAGACCCAAGCGCCGTTTTGGAAAAAGGAACATCGCGCTGATGGTACGATGGGCGATTGGGTTGAGGCAAAGGCCGATGATGATGCGGCAGCCGCGCGGTGGAAAATCGGACCCTGATCCCCTTTTCGTTGAGCCTTTGCGAGACCATATAAAGCGGGTCGGTTTTCGACCCTCAAGGATTTAGCTCATGTCTCGCTGGCTTTCGGCCCTCTCAGTTCTCGTGCTTTCCGTGTTTTTGTTAGGGACGACGTTGAACACGCCTGCCGATGCCCGTGCGGGATCGGGCTTTTCCAGCGGCAGCCGCGGCTCCTTCACCTTTTCGCGCCCGCCTTCGACGCCAACCGCGCCTTATTCGGCGCAGCCGGTTCAGCGCTCCTATACACAGCCTTCTGCGCCGTCTGTCGCCCCTTCATATGCGCCGGCCTATGGCGGCGGGCTTTTTGGTGGCGGGTTGTTTAGCGGTTTTGGCGGCGGGCTGCTGGGCGGATTATTAGGGGCGGGCCTGTTGGGCATGATGTTCGGTAACGGATTTTTTGGCGGCATGGGCGGCGGCATGTCGTTTCTCGGCCTGATCCTGCAATTTGGCCTCATCTTTTTCGCGGCTAAATTCCTGTTCGGCATGTTCGCGCGGCGTATGGCGCCGATGGGCGCGGGGATGGGTCCTGTTCCGCATGCCTCGCCCGCCGGTTTTGGCGGATCCGAATTTCAAAACGCAGCGCCTTCGATGCGACAGGTTACAATCGGCCAAAGCGATTATGCGGCTTTTGAAGAGCGGCTTCATGCGGTGCAGGACGCCTATTCCCAAGAGGATCTCGATGCGCTGCGTCGCTTAGCAACGCCGGAAATGGTGGCCTATTTCGCCGAGGATCTCGCGCGCAATGCAGGCCAAGGCCTTGTTAATCGCGTGAGCGATGTGCGGCTCGAAAAGGGCGATCTTGCAGAAGCGTGGGGCGAGGGCTCAACGGATTACGCTACCGTCGCGATGAATTTTTCACTCGTCGATTTCATGATCGACCGCGTGTCGGGTCGTGTTGTGTCCGGTGGTCATCCGGAACAAGTAACCGAACTCTGGACCTTCCGCCGCGATGGGGCGGGGCCTTGGATGCTCTCGGCTATTCAGCAAGCCCGCTGATTTTTGGGCGGCTTTAACCTCGCCGAAACCATAGACGCCTAAACTGGAGTCTATGAAGTTTTTTACACCTGCGCGTCTCGTCTCCATTGCACTTCTTTTGGCCCTTGCCGGGTGCGGCATGCGTTTTGACACACGCGCGCCCTGGCGCGACGAGTTGGAAGCGAAATGCCTCTCTTCGGGAGCCGTGCAAACCTCTGCCTATATCGAGCCCGCAACGCGCATTGACGGACCCGGTGCGTGCGGCATGCAGCAGCCATTTAAAGTCGCGGCCTTTGCCAATGGCACTGTGGGGCTGACCAGCCGCGCGACGATGTCATGCTCGGCGATTTCGAGTGTTGATCGTTGGGTGAAGGAAATCGTCGAGCCAGCCGCGCAGCTTTATTACGGCCAACGCGTTGAAGCGATGACTGTCGGCTCCTATTCCTGCCGCAACCAAGACTCGAAATGGTTTGCAACGATTTCAGAACATTCCTTCGGCAATGCGGTTGATATCATGGGCTTCCGCTTTGCGAATGGGCGCAAGATGAATGTGCTTGAAGGCTGGCGCGGTTCAGCTACAGATCAGGCCTTCTTGCGTGAGATTACAGTCAACGCTTGCGATTATTTCACAACGGTTCTTGCACCGGGCTCTGACTCTTATCACGCTAATCATTTGCATCTTGATTTGATGCGGCATGATAGCGGTTATCAAAGACGTGTTTGCCAACCGAAGTTGAACTTCGCACGGCGTATCAAAGCACCCTCAACGGCCAATCAAATTGCCGGTTTGAATTATCGTCCGACGACAACGGATAATGCCCCTGCTGTTGCCGAAATGAATGCGCCATCAGGCTTGCCGGTTACTGTTCCGACTCCGGCAGCTCGTCCAATCGACCCGAAAGTGATCGCGCTGTTACCGGCTGAACCCGAAGCCGATGACGACGGTGATTTCAAGGGCGTTTATTGATCGCACTTTATGAACCGCACTTTATGAACCGCGTTTTGAGCGTGGTCCATAACCGCCGCCTGTTGGCGTGATGATGGTAATCTTATCGTTCGCCTCGAGCACCGTTTGATCAGCCCCTTGCAATTCATCAATCTGTCCGCTCTTACGCGTAACAAAATTGCGGCCCACTTCGCCAGCTTCACCGCCGTCTAGACCAAAGGGTTGAATGCGGCGATGGCCTGAGAGAATGGCGCAGTCCATTGTTTCAAGAAAACGAATGGTGCGGCTTGTCCCATCACCAGAGTTCCATTGCCCTTTGCCGCCCGAACCTTCGCGAATATGAAAATCTTCAAGCAAAACGGGATAGCGGTTTTCAAGAATTTCAGGATCGGTCAAACGTGAATTCGTCATATGCACATGCACGCCCGGCGCACCATCAAAACCGGGACCAGCTGAAGAGCCCGAGCAAATTGTTTCATAATATTGATAGCGTGCGTTGCCGAAAGTGAGATTGTTCATTGTGCCTTGCGCAGCGGCCATCGCATGAAGCGCGCCAAAGAGACAATTTGTGACCGCTTGGCTTACTTCGACATTACCCGCAACAACGGCAGCGGGATAGCGCGGTGACAACATCGAGCCTTCAGGCAGAATGACTTTGATGGGTCTTAAACATCCGGCATTCATGGGGATCGCGTCATCCACCATGATGCGGAATACATAAAGC
>CAWUMH010000171.1:0-3475 GCA_963923565.1 uncultured Alphaproteobacteria bacterium | reverse complement strand
AAGGTCGATATTTCGAGCGTCGGCAACGCCTAAGGCGATTTGCCTGATTTGAATTCGAAAGGCCCCGGAGCGATCCGGGGCTTTTCCTTTTGGGCCTGGATACCGAATTCTTAGCCCCCATGCCGAAAAAGTGCAGGTGGGGGCTTCACAATAGTCCCGAACGGGGCTAATGAGGCCCTTCGATAAGCGTGATGAGCGGTTTCGGCAACGAAATCGTGGAAACCGCGTGGACTTCGGTCCATGTGATCGATGAGCCGGCAAGGCGAGGGGGTAACTCCTTGTCCGTGCTGGCTTTATCCTGTCCGAGACTGCAGGTGGGTGGATCCCTGGATCGCCCTTAAATCGAATGGACCTGCACAGACGGGGACGACCGGATCCGGGCTTTGCCCGTTTAACGGTTCGAACCTTACCGGGCGCCGGCTTAGCCGGGACGCTTCGGGGACAGACGCGTCGGAAGCGGCGGAAGGGCGGGTAATCGGCCTTTCGCCATAGTGCAACCGGCGGGACGTCAGTCCCAGCCAACCGGAGAGAGCCCCGTGGATAAAGCGGAAAAAGCAGAGCTCGTTTCGTCGCTGAATGGAATCTTCAGTTCCACCAGCGTCGTTGTCGTTGCTCACTATGCTGGCCTCACGGTCGCCGAGATGCAGGATCTGCGCAAGCGGATGGCTGCTTCAGGCGCCCAAGTGAAGGTCACAAAAAACCGCCTTGCCAAAATTGCTCTTGAAGGCACGCAGGTCGCGTCGATCGGCACCCTTTTGAAGGGACCGACCCTGCTCGCTTATTCAAGCGATCCCGTCGCGGCCGCGAAGGTCGCCGTCGATTTCTCCAAGACCAATGACAAGCTTGTCATTCTTGGCGGAGCGATGGGCCAGACCGCTCTGAATGTGAATGGTGTCAAGGCGCTTGCCACGATGCCGTCACTCGACGAGTTGCGCGCGAAGATTGTCGGCCTGGTTCAGGCTCCGGCAACGAAACTCGCACAGCTCTCGACAGCACCGGCGGCAAAGCTCGCCCGTGTGTTCGGAGCCTATGCCAACAGAGATGCGGCTTAAGGCCACTTCATAAACATAAACGGTTCGAACCTCATTTTATAAGGAAACTAACATGGCTGATCTCAACAAGCTCGTTGACGACCTCTCATCGCTCACCGTTCTCGAAGCGGCAGAACTCGCCAAGCTTCTCGAAGAGAAGTGGGGCGTATCGGCTGCAGCCGCTGTTGCCGTTGCGGCAGCACCGGCAGCGGGTGGCGGCGGTGCCGCTTCTGCTGAAGAGCAGACCGAATTCACTGTTGTTCTTGCAGCTTCGGGCGACAAGAAGATCGAAGTGATTAAGGAAGTTCGCGCGATCACGGGTCTCGGCCTCAAGGAAGCCAAGGACCTCGTTGAAGGCGCGCCAAAGCCGCTTAAGGAAGGCGTGTCGAAGGACGAAGCCAGCAAGATCAAGGAAACCCTTGAGAAGGTCGGCGCTAAGGTCGAGCTCAAGTAATCGAGACTCCGCGATGACGCGGGTTCTTCGATTTTCTTCGAAGTGAATTAGGCGGTCCCGGGGACGCATTGTCTCCGGGATCGTATTCGTGTCGGTAAGGTCTGGGGTAGGGCCTTAATACCGACATCATTGGTGGCGATGTGACGCGGATGTTTGCGACGGCTCCTTCGATTTTCGGATCGGGCCTTGCGCGCAGCATCCCTTGAAAGAGCGAGGAACGAAATGGCTCAGACCTTCACCGGACGGAAGCGTGTGCGCAAGTTCTTCGGGCATATCCGCGAAGTCGCGGTTATGCCGAACCTGATCGAGGTTCAGAAGGCATCCTATGACCAGTTTCTTCAAGTTGAGGAACCAAAGGGTGGCCGGATCGAAGAAGGCCTGCAAGCGGTTTTCAAATCGGTATTTCCGATTTCGGATTTTTCGGGCGCTTCGCTTCTCGAATTTGTGAAATTCACGTTTGAGCCGCCAAAATATGATGTCGATGAATGCCGTCAACGCGGCATGACTTACGCAGCACCGCTCAAGGTGACACTGCGTCTCATCGTATTTGACATTGATGTCGATACCGGCGCGAAGTCGGTGAAGGACATCAAGGAACAAGATGTCTATATGGGCGATATGCCGCTCATGACATCGAACGGCACCTTCGTTGTGAATGGCACCGAGCGTGTGATCGTTTCGCAAATGCATCGTTCGCCCGGCGTGTTCTTCGATCACGACAAGGGCAAGACGCATTCGTCGGGCAAGCTCTTGTTCGCAGCGCGTATCATTCCTTATCGCGGCTCGTGGCTCGATATCGAATTCGATGCGAAGGATATTGTTCACGCTCGTATCGATCGTCGCCGCAAATTGCCGGTCACGACGCTTCTCTATGCGCTCGGTCTCGATGGCGAAGAAATTCTTTCAACCTTCTACAAGACCGTAGCCTACAAGCGTTCAAAAGACGCCTGGCGCGTGCCCTTCAATCCGGATCGCATGAAGGGTATGAAGGCGGTCAATGATTTGATCGATGCCGACAGCGGTCAGGTTGTTCTCGAGGCGGGCAAGAAGCTCACGCAGCGTTCGGCGCGTATGATTGCCGAGAAGGGCACCAAGGCGCTGCTCGCAACCGACGAAGATCTTTACGGTCAATATATCGGCGAAGATTTGGCTTCACCCAAGACCGGTGAAATCTATGCCGAAGCCGGTGACGAAATCACCGATAAGCTTCTCAAGTCTTTGCTCGATGCCGGTTTGAAAGAAATTCCGGTTCTCGACATCGACCATGTCAATATCGGTCCTTACATCCGCAACACGCTTGCGGTTGATAAGAACTCGTCGCGCGAAGAAGCACTCTTCGATATTTATCGCGTGATGCGTCCGGGTGAACCGCCGACGATTGATACGGCAGAAGCAATGTTCCAATCGCTCTTCTTCGATCCGGAGCGTTATGACCTCTCGGCTGTTGGTCGCGTGAAAATGAATATGCGTATGGAGCTTGATGCTCCGGATACGCATCGCACATTGCGTCGTGAAGACATCATCGAAGTTGTGCGCGCGCTTGTTGAATTGCGCGATGGTCGCGGGGAAATCGACGACATCGACAATCTCGGCAATCGTCGTGTGCGTTCGGTCGGCGAGTTGATGGAAAATCAATATCGTCTCGGCTTGTTGCGTATGGAACGCGCGATTAAGGAACGTATGTCGTCGGTCGATATCGACACGGTGATGCCGCAAGATCTGATCAATGCGAAGCCCGCTGCCGCAGCCGTGCGTGAATTCTTCGGCTCCTCGCAGCTTTCGCAATTTATGGATCAGACCAATCCGTTGTCTGAAATCACCCATAAGCGTCGTCTCTCGGCGCTTGGTCCCGGTGGTTTGACGCGCGAACGTGCAGGCTTCGAAGTGCGCGACGTGCATCCGACGCATTATGGCCGTATCTGCCCGATTGAAACGCCGGAAGGTCCGAATATCGGTCTCATCAATTCGCTCGCCACTTTCGCGCGCGTCA
>CAWUMH010000170.1:0-3499 GCA_963923565.1 uncultured Alphaproteobacteria bacterium | reverse complement strand
ACGTCCGACCCTCAGATTCGTAGTCTGATGCTCTATCCAGCTGAGCTACGGGCGCGGGGGATCGGCATCAACCGATCTCATGGGCCGCTTCCATAACCCCTCACGCGACCGACTGCAACCCTCGTGAAAGCGAGGATCGCCTCGCGCGAGAATAAAGCTGCAACGTTCGGAACGAATTGACTTTCCGGCCCTGTTCCGCCATTAACCCCGCTGACTTTGACCCCCGCCCGGTCTTGAGACGATGCTCCCTCGGCGACCCGCCGTTGAGATTGGCCAAGATCTGCGTGTCCCCCGATCCGTTTCGGATGGCGCGCCGTGGCGAAAGACGATTGGAGAAGACCCGTGAAGCGCACCTATCAACCGAGCAAGCTCGTCCGCAAGCGTCGGCACGGCTTCCGCGCCCGGATGGCCACAAAAGGCGGCCGCAAGGTCATTGCTGCACGTCGTGCACGCGGCCGGAAGCGCCTTTCAGCCTGATTTTACCGGCGATCGCGCCCCGCCAGAGACGCTACCGCGCAGGAAAATCCCCGGCGAAGATCTCGAGTGCCCCATGACGGTTGAAAAGCGGACGGCCCCGAAATCGACGGACCCGAAGCCGACCCGTTGGCTCACGCGACGCCCGGAATTCCTGGCCGCCGCCAAAGGGCGCCGTCACCATGCAGCGCTTTTCACCATTCAAGCTCGGCGCCGCACCCCTCTTGAAGGGCCTGCCCGCTTCGGTTTGACGGTAACCGGCAAAACCGGAAATGCCGTCGAGCGCAACCGGATCAAGCGCCGCCTGCGTGCTGCAATCGGCGAAGTGGGTCGCGCAACAGCTGCCGATGGGATGGACTACGTGCTGATCGGCCGCCGGGACATTCTTGTGACCCCTTACACAACTCTTCTCGCAGAATTATCTGCGGGTCTGAACCGCCTTTCCTCCGATGCCGGGCGCAACGCCTCGTCGTCCTCACTCCCCACACAGAAGAATCGTTGAGCCATGCAGGACAGCAAAAATCTCATCCTCGCCATCGCGCTTTCCATGGCCGTCCTTGTGGGGTGGCAATATTTCTTCGGTCTCCCCATGCTCGAAGGTGCCAAGAAACAAGCCGAGCAGATGGCGCAACAATCGGCGCAACCAACACCCACAACGCCCGCGCAAGGCACAGCGACGCCTTCTGCTTCCGCACCCTCGACGACTGCGCCCTCGACGCTTCTTTCGCGTGAAGAGGCCCTCGCCGCTTCGCCGCGTGTCATCATCGACACACCAAAACTTAAAGGGTCGATCGCGCTTAGGGGTGGCGATCTAGACGATATTGCCTTCAAGGCCTATCGCGAGACCGTCGATCCGCAATCGCCTAATATTGTATTCTTCTCACCTGATAAAACACCCAATGCCTATTTCGCGCGGTTCTTCTGGCTCGCCACTCAGGGTTCAACAATTGAATTACCGTCAGTCACAACGGTTTGGACTTCTGACAGCGATAAATTGACAACCGAAAAGCCCGTGACTCTGTCTTGGGATAATGGCCAAGGCTTTTTATTCAAACGCGTGATCGCGGTTGATGATCTCTATATGTTCTCAATTACCGACAGCGTCGAGGCAACAGGCTCGGCAAGCGCGACGCTTGTGCCCTATAGCGTAATCCGGCGCTTCAATAAGCCCCATGTCGTCGGCACTTATGTTTTGCATGAAGGCTTTGTCGGCGTGCTCGGTGACCAGGGCCTTGCCGAACTCACTTATGATAAATCCGACAAAGGTGAAGCACTCGCTGGTGGAGGCAAAGGCGCGCATTATAAAGCGGCTGTTGGCGGCTTCACCGGCATCACCGATAAATATTGGGCGGCTGCTTTTATTCCCGATCAATCCCAGACCTATGACGCAACCTATCGCGCGATTGACGGCACCACACATATATACGAAGCGGACATGATGCTTCCCGCTGCGACTGTCGCGCCCGGAGCGCCCGCAACATCGACAAAGCGTCTGTTCGTTGGCGCGAAGGAAGTGAAAACGGTCGACGGCTATGCCGCATCGCTGAACATCAAGCGTTTTGATCTGCTCATCGATTGGGGCTGGTTCTACTTCTTCACAAAGCCGCTCTTCCAACTGATGGAATTCTTCTTCCATTGGACCGGCAATTTCGGCATCGCCATCCTGATCGTCACCGTTCTTGTGAAAGCGGCGTTCTTCCCGCTCGCCAACAAGAGCTATGCCTCGATGGCGAAGATGAAAGCGGTGCAGCCGCAAATGGCCGCAATCCGCGAGCGTTTTGCTGACGATAAAGTCAAGCAGCAGCAGGAATTGATGGAGCTCTATAAAAAGGAGCGGATCAATCCGATCGCAGGCTGCTGGCCGATGCTGATCCAGATCCCTGTCTTCTTCTCTCTATATAAAGTGATCTATGTCACCATTGAAATGCGCCATGCGCCCTTCTATGGATGGATTCAGGATTTGGCTGCGCCCGATCCGACTTCAATCTTCAATCTCTTTGGCCTCATTCCCTGGACGCCGCCGACCATGCTGATGATCGGCATCTGGCCCTTGATCATGGGTGTGACCATGTGGCTGCAGATGAAAATGAATCCGGCGCCGACGGATCCTGTTCAACAAACCATGTTCGCCTGGATGCCTGTGATTTTCACCTTCATGCTCGGCTCGTTCCCTGCCGGATTGGTGATCTATTGGACATGGAACAATACACTGTCCGTGGCACAGCAATATATCATCATGAAACGTCATGGCGTGCAGATTGAACTCTGGGGCAATCTGTCAAATTCATTCAAGGCGCTCACGCGCAAGAAATCCTGATCCGATGAGCGCCGCGGAAGACGAAGCACGCCTCCGCGAAATTGGACGCAAAATTTTTGCGGGCGAGGCCGATTTCAAATGGGCCTCGACCGCGATTGACAATCTCCCGCCAATTCAAAATCTCGAGATTGCTTTTGCCGGGCGCTCGAATGTCGGCAAATCCTCGCTTGTAAATGCGCTCACCAATCGCAAAACGCTGGCGCGCACTTCGCACACGCCGGGCCGCACACAGCAATTAAATTTCTTTGATATCGGCGGCCATTTTACGCTCGTAGATATGCCGGGCTATGGCTACGCGGCTGTCTCCAAACAAAAGGTCGAAGCCTGGACAGATGTGATCATCGATTATCTAAAAGGCCGCGCCAGTCTTGTGCGCGTCTATGTTCTGATTGACGGGCGGCGGGGCGTGAAAGAGGTCGATCGCGATGTCATGAATTTGCTCGACACCGCTGCTGTTTCCTACGCGCTTGTGCTGACCAAACATGATGAAATAAAAAAGGTCGAAGCCGATAAAATTCTTGCGGCAACACGATTAGAAATTGCCAAACGGCCCGCCGCCTATCCCGAGATCATTTTCACATCAAGCCATGGCGGCGAAGGCATTCCGGAATTGCGCACCGCCATCGCGCGCCTTCTTGAGGAACGCGGCGGATGATGCGGCGCCTTGAGTCATCGCTTGTTCTTTGGGCGGCACTGATCGGCATAGGA
>CAWUMH010000169.1:0-3542 GCA_963923565.1 uncultured Alphaproteobacteria bacterium | reverse complement strand
AGATTGCCGGTGGGCTCATCTGCCAGAATAACAGAAGGCTCATTGGCCAGAGCGCGCGCAATCGCCACGCGTTGTCTTTGTCCGCCTGAGAGTTGGTCAGGTCTTTTCCAAAGGTGATCCGCAAGACCGAGAGTCGCAAGAAGATCACGTGCGCGGTTTCGCATCGGCGTCTCTTTCAACCGGCTGAGCGCGCGCATTGGCAAGAGCACATTGTCGAGCACCGAGAATTCCGGCAGAAGAAAATGAAACTGAAATACAAAACCGAGCATCGAGAGACGAAGGTCCGCCCGATGATTTTCATCCAATGTACGCGTGGCTTCGCCACCAACAAGGACTTCGCCCTCGGTAGGAATATCGAGAAGACCCAACAAATAAAGGAGAGATGATTTGCCGGATCCCGAGGGGCCGGTGATCGCAACAAATTCACCGGGCATCACGCGTAAAGATATATCTGTGACAAGTGTTGTTGTGATTTCACCGTGAAGAATTCGGCCCGCCTTGCGCGCTTCAATAAGAGGCGTCGTCATGATGCGCCTCGGATGATATCGACAGGTTGAACGCGCGCCGCGTTACGCGCGGGAAAATATCCGGCAATCAGCGAGGAGAGCATACCGACCGCGCCAGCCAGCGCATAATGTTTCGGTGCATAAAGAATGGGAAGATGCGTCATATCCGTAAAACCGCTACGGAATTCGATCATACCGACGAATACGCACAATATATAGCCAAGCATCCATCCGATGAGAGTGCCGGCCATACCAATGAAGGCGGCTTCCAGGACAAATATTGAACGCACCGTTGCTGCCCGCAAACCCACAGATTTCAAAATCGCGATATCGCGTGTTTTCTCATGCGTGATTGTTGAAATGATGTTGTAAGTTCCAAATGACGCGACCAGTAAGATAGCTCCCACCACCATCACCATGATCGCGTTGCGGATTTGGAAGGCTGAAAGAATATCCTGATGCGATTCCTGCCACGATATTGATTTATAACCGATTTGGCGCTCGACCCGGTTGGCGATGATTTCAGCTGCCATTACATCGTCAACGCGAATGCGGATTTCATTGATGAGCGCTGTGCGTCCATCGATTATTTGAGCTGTCTTCAAAAGAACAACGGCTTGATTATCATCCGTCATCCGATTGCCCGCATGCGAAAGACCGACGACACGGGCAAGAACCGGTACGCCTGTTGTTGTGGCCAAGGATAAAGTCGCGCCAACCGTGACACCGAGTTTTTGTGCCAACCCATCACCGAGTATGATGGCGTTTGAGGCTTTGAATAGTGAGGCGAGCTCACCCTGTATCATTTGGCTTTCCAGTTTCGACACATGGGCTTCACGTTTGGGATCAATGCCAATGACGGTGACGGCGAGGTCACGTCCCCCTGAATGGATCAAAGCCTTTGTTGTCACAGACGGCGCAACCGCACCCGGTATCCAGCTTTCAAGCGCTTCAATTAACGCAAGCGGATTTTTTATACCGCGTCGCTCGGTCTCCGTGGAAAGGCTTCGGAATTCGACAGTATCGAAATGCATTGACGCGGGTTGAACCGGCGCTTGGCGTTGTTCGTCAGTTACTGCGACATGAGGCATCGAATCAACAAGTTGACGAATGAAATCTTTTTGTGATCCTTCAAGTAGACCCGCCATCATCACGGAAAACCCGATACCCGTTGCGACTCCAAAGATTCCGACAAGTGTTTGTCGCAACCGCGCGGTAACATGCGTCCAGGCGATATCAAAAATTAAACTCATGGCGCAAAGCCTGTGTTTCTGACGCGAATGCCCTCTTTAGCGCCTTGTGGTATGGGCGAAACAATCTGCATGGATTGTGATAGGCCTTCCTTTACTTCGACCATGCGCGTTCCGCGAATGCCTGTTGTTACGGCTTGTTGTTGCAGCTTCCCATTGGCAACGAGATAGACCTTCCCATCACGCAGCGCTTCTGCAGGGATAAGCCATGCCTCTTGGCTTTCAGCGGTGATGATATTCGCTTCAACGCTCATGCCGATGAGGAGCGGCGTGTCTGCCGGCAAGGCAAGCCGAACACGAAATGTCTTTGTGGTAGGATCGCCTTTCGGCGTGACCTCGGAGACCTTTGCTGCCAAATGATCTGTGAGAAATCCTTCATGCCGTAAAAGGACTTTCTGTCCAGCTTTAACGCGCGCTATGTCTTCCTCATTCACATCGGCAGTGATTTGTAGCGGAAGCGGTTGGCCGATCCAGAATACAACATCGCCGGGGCCAACAATTTCACCAGCTGAGAAATCTTCCCGCAATACGGTTCCGTCGATTGGCGCCCGGAGAATTAAATCATCGAGCGCTTCACGCGCGGCCCCTACACGTGCATCGATTTCTTTCAATGATGTTGAAGCCTGTTCAACGGCGGTGGCGGCGGCTACATTGCGACCGAGCAATTCAGACGCGCGCCGCAAATCATTTTCGAGCATTTGGCGGCGTGCGAGCAACTCGTCGAGAGCCGCCTGTTCGAGCGATGAATCTTGACGGGCGATTTCTTCACCTGCATTTACTAATCGTCCTTCACATTTACAGGTTTTGATCAAACGCTTACGGGCAAGAGGTGCAATTTTTGCCCAGGTCACGGGTTCCACAACGCCCGTTGCGTAGACAACTTCAGCCGCCGTTCCGCGCGTGACAGGCACAAGAGTCACCGCGATCGGATCAAGGTAGATCCACCAAAAGATCGTTGCGCCGATCAGAACGATCAGCGCACCTATAAGGGTAAAAAGCCTCACGAGTGGACTCCGTTGATTATATTTAAGCTAAGGCGAAAGGGTTGATCACACCCTCAATAGTCCTGATCCATCGAAACTGATTTGCGCTGGATCAATCCATGTCCGTTGCGGCCTCAAGCGTTGTCGCTTGGCTGATAAGAAGCGTTGCTCTGGCGGCGTCGCCGGCGGCTTCGCGACGCCGTGCTTCGGCTCTTAGAATGGTTGGATCAAAGGGGTTGGCGGTGACGGCTTTCTCACCCCATATTTTTGCAGCGTCATCGCGACGGAGTGTGGCAATTTCGGCGAGCAGATTGGCGGCTTCCGCATTTCCTGGATCAAGTGTGATGGCGAGCTTCGCTTCCGCTTCGATTTTTTCTACCTCATTGGGCGATGTCGTAAAGCGAAGAAGGGCGGACGACGCGAGCAGGACTGTACTCTCGCTGCGTGTCGTCAGAGCCTCATCAAGGCATCGTCTTGCTGCATTGTGGAAAGTCGATACGCTACTTCGAATAGCCGCGTCCGTGACAGCTAAACACGCGCGAATAGCCTCACGTCCCGAAACGGATTCAATCTTGGCAGGCAGCGCATCAGAGCGGATGGGTCCATTACGTCCCGCAAGACGATGGGCCAATTGTCGGGCAGCGTTTCTAAAAGAGTCTGGTTCCGGCTTCACTTGAAGATGTGATGTCCAAATGACGCGTCCCGATGCTGCATGGCGCAAACGCAAATCAATTTTGTAGTTTAGCGCGTTTTTATAGGATGAGCCTTCGAGCACATAAAGATCATCGGGCGGACGCGGAACA
>CAWUMH010000168.1:0-3548 GCA_963923565.1 uncultured Alphaproteobacteria bacterium | reverse complement strand
CCCAAACAGGCTCATAGCCGATTACGAGCTGATGGGCAGGCATACCGTCCGGAATAGACTCCTTAAGCTGGCGGCGGACGACCGAGAGCGCTTTTCCGGCCTCGCGTTCGGCTTTGGTCTCGCCGAGACACAAGACAGCCATCAACCCAGCCCGGCGCGCCGCTTCGGCTTTCGCTCGGACATCGGCATCCTTTTCCTTGTAGTCAGTCCGACGCTCCGAATGGCCAACCATAACGGCTGTAGCACCGATATCGGCGAGCATTTCGGCTGAAACATCACCCGTATGGGCACCTGAGACCTTGGCGTGGCAATTTTGGGCGCCGATGGCGATGCCCGTGCCGACAGCCGCCTGCGCCGCCAACGCAACGAGGGTCATGGGCGGGCAAAGAACGACATCGATTTTCGACCGCAAAGTGCCATCAAACCCCTTGCCCATCGCGGCCAACTCCGAGAGCGATGCGCGCGAGCCGTTCATTTTCCAATTTCCGACGACAAGAGGGCGATTTTTCATAGTCATCTCAGGTTCTTTCTGAAGCAAAAGCGAAATTCGGCCGGAGAAAGACATAAATTGTCCTAAAAAGAAACCCTTGAACCACTGTTTTGCTTGCATATTGCCGGTAAACAGGCTTTGCCAAGGCGCTCCCAATTGCGGGCCGGTCGTTACCTCCCTAGTATGGCGCGCTGGTCGGCATTGAGAGCCGATGATAACCAAAAAAGGCACAGGAACTGACATCATGATGGACGGACTTCGCAAGGCAGGTCAAAGCTGGATCGGCCGCATCATCCTCACAATCATGTTCGGCTTCCTGATCTTCAGCTTCGCGCTTTGGGGTATCGGCGATATTTTCCGCGGCTATGGCATGAAGACGATTGCCAAAGTGGGCGGCACCGAAATCGAAGCGGACGCCTATAAGCAAGCCTTCCAAGCCGAATTGCAGACACTTTCTCGTCGGTATGGCCAGACAATTACCGCTGATCGTGCGATTGCCTTTGGCCTCGACCGCGAAGTGCTCCAACGCATGATCGCAGAAGCCGCATTGAATGATCGCGCGCGCGCGATGAAACTCGGTCTATCTGATACGGCCATCGCTAACGCGCTTTTGAGCGATCCCAATTTCTTGGGCGCTGATGGCAGATTTGATCGCGCGCGATTTAACGAAGCGCTGCGGGCGTCCGGCTACACGGAAGCCGGATTCGTTATTGAGCAACGAGCAGTGGATTTGCGTCAGCATATCGTCCAGGGTATCTCGGGGCTTGCTTCACCACCAGCTCTTGTGACGGACGCGATGAGCCGCTTCACGAATGAAGAGCGCCGCGTGAGTTATGTCGTGATTACAAAAGCTCTCATTGGTGACTCTGCGACGCCCGACGACGCGACGCTGACGAAATATTTTGAAGAGAACAAAGCGAATTTCAAAGCGCCTGAGTATCGCAAATTTGTTTTCACATCTCTTGATCCGGCAAAACTTGCTGATCCTGCAGCCGTTCCCGAAGCGGACGTAAAAGCGCGTTATGATGCTGATCGCGAGACCCTCTATTCAACGCCTGAAAAGCGCGCGGTCCGGCAGATCATTTTCTCGAAAGAAGATGAAGCGAAGGCGGCAGGCGATAAACTGGCTGCGGGATCATCTTTCGACGATATCGTCGCTGAGCGGAAGCTATCAGCCGCCGATACGGATCTCGGTGTGATTGAAAAGCGCGCTATTGCGGATAAGGCGGTTGCGGACGCAGCTTTTGCAATTGAAAAAGGTAAAGTGAGCGACGTCATCAAGGGACAATTCGGTTATGTCATTGTGACCGTCAAGGATATCTTTGCGGGCTCAACGCAAGCCTATGAGACGGTTTCAGATTCAATCCGGATTAAATTGGCAACGGAAAAGGCCAAAGCCGATATCCGCGATCTTCATGATAAAATTGAAGATCAACGCGCGGCAGCCAAGCCCCTTACAGAAATTGCGAAAGAAAATAAACTTGAACTCGTGACCATTGATGGTGCGGACCGCTTGGGACTCTCTTCCGATGGCATTGCTGTCGCCGCGCTTGACGGGCAGACTACACTCGTAAACGCGGTGTTTAGCTCCGATGTTGGCGTCGATAACGAAGCCGTTGCATTACGTTCGGGCGGTTATATTTGGTTTGATGTGACCAGCATCACCCAACCACGCGATCGCACATTCGAAGAAGCAAAAGACAAAGTGATCAAGGCTTGGCGGGAAGACGATCTCGCGAGGCGTATGCAAGCGAAGGCGGATGAACTCGTCCAAGCGGTAAAGGCTGGCAAGTCACTTCAAGCACTTGCGACCGAGTTAAACCTCGAAGCGAAGGAAGCCTCTGGATTGAAGCGTTCGGCACAGAGCGAGACCTTGTCGCAACAGGCCGTTGCTGCTGCCTTCGCCGTCCCCGTAAAGGAAACGACATCGGCGATCGGTACCAATCCGGATGAACGGATCATTTTGAGCGTTGAGAATTCATCCCTTGCTGACTCCGCGACAGCCTTGGCTGATGCAGGCCGCATTGCCAGCCAGATGCAACGGCTGCTCGCAGATGATTATGCCAATGTCTATGTGCTTCGCACACAGCAGGACCTTGGCGTAACGATTAACGAAGCGGTCCGTGCTATGGCGCTGGGATTGAACTGAACAGGCAATGGTCACTTTTCCCGAATTTCATAAATTCGAAGAACATTACCTTGATGGTGAGCCGCAACTCATCCGCAAAACTCTTGTGGGCGACCTTGAAACTCCGGTTTCAGCCTTCTTAAAATTGACATCCGGTGATCGCCGCCATGCAATCCTTCTTGAAAGTGTTGAAGGAGGCTCAGCACGCGGCCGTTATTCAATTATCGGTTTAAAGCCTGATTTGATTTGGCGGTGCCGAGATGGCGAAGCGGAGATTAATCGCAACGCGCTTCTTGATCGCGACACTTACACGCCTTGCGGCAAACCACCTCTGACAAGCCTTCGTGAAATACTCTCTGAAAGCATGATTGCTTTTGAAGAAGGCTTGCCACCGATGTCAGCCGGCATGTTTGGCTATCTCGGTTACGATATGGTGCGGCATATGGAACGTCTGCCCGATGCCAATCCCGATGCTTTGGGTGTGCCCGATGCCATCCTTATGCGTCCTACAGTGATGGTGATCTTCGACTCTGTTAAAGACGAGATCACGGTCGTAACACCTGTCCGTCCGAAGACCCGTGTATCCGCGCGTGCGGCATATGAAATGGCGCTTGAACGGATTGACGCCGCGAATGCCGCACTAGAAGGCCCCCTTCCCGCCGGCATTCCCTTACCAGCAGGACTCTCCACACTCGAGCATGGCATTTCCAATACCACCGAACCGGAATTTCTGGCGATGGTCGAAAAGGCGAAAGACTATATTCGGGCAGGTGACATTTTTCAGGTGGTGCTCTCGCAACGTTTTGATGCGCCTTTTGGGCTACCGCCCTTCGCTCTCTATCGCGCGCTGCGGCGTGTGAATCCGTCTCCCTATCTGAGCTATCTCGATTTTGACGGCTTCCAAATTGTCTGTTCATCGCCTGAAATTCT
>CAWUMH010000167.1:0-3556 GCA_963923565.1 uncultured Alphaproteobacteria bacterium | reverse complement strand
TAATCAATTTGCATATGAGCGGGAAAGGGGGTTGTTCCGTCAGGACTGCCCGGCCAGTCGCCACCAATGGCCAAATCTGCAAGCATATACATGGGCTTGTTCATATCCGGTGGCGTGACCTGCCGCGCAACCGCAGTGCCATCGAAATACCACGTGATATAATCTTTCTCCCAATCGACACCATATGTATGAAACCCGGTCGTCATGCCAGGCGCGTCAACAACACCACCCGCAACGAGATTACCGTCATAATGAATAAACATCTGCAAGGTTGTGGGAAGGCTGCCGAGCATTTCCATAATATCGATCTCGGGTGGCCATGATTGATCGGTGGGCAACAACCAGAATGCTGGCCATAAGCCTTGACCTGCAGGCAACTGCGCACGCATCTCGAAATAGCCATAAGTCTGCGCGAAAGAATGATAAGTCGTTATCATGCCGGACGTATAGGCATGGCCTGTAATCGCGTGGATTTCCGGCGTTGCCGGCTTTCCTTCAATCGTTAAAACGCCATTTGAAATTGTATAGGGATTGACGGAGCTCGTCGGCCCATAGAAGGGGTTGATATACCATTGCAGCTCGCCCGTTGTTCCGCTTGATCCACCACTGACGTCGCTCCACGGATAGGCGGCTTCCCATCTACCTGAAGACCCGTTCCAAAATTCGATCGATTTAAACTCCTCGTCGAAGACGAGGGTCGCCGTCATATCCAGATTTTGCGGGTCGATAAGCATGTAGATATCTCCACATATTGAGATCTGGTCGCGTTTTAAATGCCAAGTCGGACTAGAAGCACTAGGAGATTATCTCAGAAATATTGGATGATCCGTCACTTTACCTATTCGCACTCATCACACGCGTTTGAGGATATTCATTCAAAGGCGAAATAGAATACGTATTAATGATCAAGTGGCGTCAACCATCATGGAGTTATGATGGCACAGCTTGGCTAAAGCCGATCTATATGACGTGTCCGATGAAGGGCTTTAAATTCTAGTGTTTGAAAGATGACGCCAATTCAACAATATCTCTATTGTTCAAAATTTTCTTTTCGAAATGACCATCGGCGACCGCGAGCATCGCTTTACCAATATCGCGGGTCGTGGGAATCCACGCCGGTTGAAGCAATCGGACGAGATGCACAAGCGGCGTAAAGAGCAGATAGGCCAAATCATATAATCTTGTCTTCGACCGAATGCCATCTAAAGGCAGTATTGCGCCGGGCCGGAACATATAGGCGGATTTAAAATTCATCTTGAGAAGCGCGTTTTCCGTCTTGCCTTTCACGCGCGCCCACATTGTCTGGCCCTGCTCTGAGCTGTCGGTACCCTGTCCTGTGACATAGACGAAAGTGAGTTGAGGGTTCATCTGCAGAAGCGTCTCGGCAACCGAAATCGTCAGATCATAAGTCAGCTTTGTGTAAGTTTTTTCGTCAAGAAAAGCTGCTGATACGCCAACGCAGAAGATGCAGGCATCAAATCCGGTAAGGTCCGTTCGAATTGCCGAGAGATCAAAGAGATCATCGACGATTAATTCAATGATCTTTTTGTCGTTAAATGAGGCAGGTGAACGCCCCACAAGGGTGACGGTCTCTATCCATGATGTCTTCAGGGCTTCCTTAATGACCGCCTGGCCGATCATGCCGGTTGCGCCAAAAACAATGACTTTCATTAAGTGCGCATTCCTACTTTGGCGGCTTCTTTTTCCGTTTAGCCGATGAATGACTTGAGGATCGCATTAAACTTCGTTGGATTTTCAACGAACATGAAATGGCTCCCGCCTTCTTCCGCAGAGAATATTTCAAGTCGTGCACCCGGAATTTTCGAGGCGATCCATTGTGCGGCATCAGTTGGGAAAATCGTATTAAGGGCCCCTCCGATCACAAGCACCGGCTTTCCAAGTTTTGGAATGACATTTTCGATCACATCCCGCCAATCCTGACTGCAATGATCAACGAGCAAGCGCGCAGCATAGGCGCCGGGCATCTTGAGTGCTTCCGTCTTATTAAATGATACGATGTCATCGCTTATTGAAGCGCTGAAAAACGCACCCTTCAATCCATCAAGCACCGCTGATTGTGCATTCGCCACTCCGGCTGCTGTGGCATATAACACATCAGGTGTGAAGGCGGCGCCGGTGTCCTTCAGGGCTTGTCCTTCAAGGCCAAAGCCATTTGTCACGACTGGCGCTTGATCAATGAAAATAAACTTTGAAATTCGGTCGGCACCGAATTGCTCAATGTAGCTCCATAAAATTGATGCGCCCATTGAATGGCCGCCAATGGCTAAATCTTTTAAATCGCGCTCGAGAATAAATTCACGTAAATCTTGGGCGAGACGTGCGATGCGGTAGCCGCTACTCGGTTTCGGAGAATCGCCGTGACCGCGCATATCAACAGCGATCACGCGGTAACGGTCGCTCAATCCGTCAATTTGCGCTTGATAGCCCTTTGCACTTTGCGACCACCCCGGAACGAGAAGAAGCGTTGGTCCCGTGCCTTTTTCAATCGCGCTCAATTTGATGCTCGAAGCCATGAGTCCTCCGGTAAATTTTTGTCGTTGTCTTTCGAATAACGGTATCTAACCTCAACTCCTAAGGGCGTGGCAAGACCTTTGGTGCGCCAAGGGTCTTTCTCCATTATGCCGTCAATTTTGCAGGCAAATGCCCCAAACTTGCTAAATCCTATTTTGTTGATAGGCTTCAAAATAAAACGGCCTTAAGGCCGGAAAACCATCTGTGGAACAACATCGCCGGGAGGAAGACTTGTCTGCGGGAGAAGGTCATTCCCACGCGACCCCTTTACCGTCAGATCGCGTTCAGGAGCCTCCTGAGGGTGCGGCACCTCTCAGCACTCAGCACGATTTAGAACCCGCCGCTGAAGCAGATCGCGAGGCGATACTCGCGGATGTTATCTCCAAGACAATCATTCCCACGCTATTGTCTCAGAATAACGGCATTTTTTCACCATCTGATTTTGGCTCTCATCCCAGCGACGATGATATAAAAAAGTTGAGTGCTTTCATTCTCGGGCCTGATAATGCCGATGCGCTCGACTATATTTATTCACTTCGTGATCGCGGGATATCGCTCGATTCTCTCTATCTCGAATTGCTCGAACCGACGGCACGTCATCTCGGAGAATTATGGGATAAAGATGAAATCAATTTCTTTGATGTGACTGTCGGAATATCGCGGCTACAGCGCATTGTTCATCATTTCTCCGATCTTGATCGCATTGAGCCCTATGATGACAAGCGTCGCGCTTTGATCATGGTTGCACCAGGCGAGGACCATAATTTCGGCAATCAGATTGTCCAAAAATTCATGAAAGCTGCCGGATGGTCCGTTCAGACGCTCACGGGCTATGAGAGTGGTTACCTTGTAGAAATGGTCGCGCGTGAATGGTTTTCCGTCATCGGTTTTTCGATTAGCGGTGATACCCATGTCGATGCGCTTTCCAGGACAATTAAAGTCCTGCGCGGCCGGTCTTTAAACCCGCATATTGGTATTATGATTGGCGGGCCTGCGGTTGTCGCTAAACCTGAGCTTGTTGAGC
>CAWUMH010000166.1:0-3568 GCA_963923565.1 uncultured Alphaproteobacteria bacterium | reverse complement strand
AAGTGTTGCGATTGTAGATTCGATCACATCTTCATCCACACGCGTTGCATTATAAACAGCAATTGCCGGAGTCTCTGGCGGCAACCCATGTTGAAGAGCGGCATCCGAGAGCGATTGAATGGTGCGCGCGGGCATATAGACAACGGTTGTTGCCGCATCATCGGCTATGGCGCGCCAATCAATATCAGGCGGCAATTGCCCCTTATTGTCATGGCCGGTGAGAAATTGAACGCGGCGGGCAATTGCGCGATGCGTGAGTGATTTCAGCAAGCGGCTGGCAACGCCTTGCGCGGTCGTAATGCCGGGAATGACTTCCACGTGAATACCGGCAGCGCGACAGGCTTCAATCTCTTCGGTCGCGCGGCCAAACACCATCGGATCGCCGCTTTTCAACCGAATGACTCGTCTGCCTTGCTGCGCAAAGCTTACCATCAAACGATTGATGTCTTCCTGTTTGCAGGACGGGCCATGGCCCGTTTTGCCGACAAGCATCGTCTTGGCTTCACGGCGCGCGAAATCGAGCACGGCGCGCGAAACAAGATCATCATATAGAACAATGTCAGCCGATTGCAGTGCGCGCACGGCTTTAAGCGTCATCAATTCAGGATCGCCCGGTCCTGCACCGACAAGAACGGCAGAGCCTTTCTCCGGTGAAGCAGCGGATGAAGCGCTTTCAGCAAGAAGCTGTTCACGCTCATCATCGCGCGGCAGATCATTGGGCTTTGATAAAGCGAGCGCTGTGAAACGTTCCCAAAACGCGCGGCGCTTTTGAAACGAGAGACTCATGGCCTGAACAGAAGGGCGCCAGCTTTGTGCCGCCTCTGCCCAACGCGCGAGGCCTTGCGGCAACATCGCTTCGATCTTGGTGCGAATGGCTTGGCCGAACACGGGCGCGGCACCATCCGTTGAAATGCCAATCACAAGCGGTGAGCGATTGACGATGCCGCCAAAGGAGAAATCACAAAAGGCCGGACGATCAACCACATTGCAGGGCACGCCCGCATCAATCGCGGCGCAGCGGAAGGCTTGCGCTTCGGCATCGTTCTCGGTGGCGAGAATGGCTAAGGCCGCGCCTTTGAAAATGCTGATCGACCAGGGGCGGGCAAAATGAACGATATTGGGATCATCGAGCCGTGCGAGCACGTCGCGCAGTTCTTCCGACGGATCCTCGGCATAAAGCTCAACGCGTGCACCAGCGGCGGCAATGAGCTCAGCTTTCCAGCCCGCGGCTTCGGATCCGCCCGCCACGATCACCCGACGCCCTTTCAATCCAAAAAATATTGGCAACCGCGCGAGCGGTTCGATACGGGTGACGCGGGTTTCAGTTGGCTTGCGGGACATGGGTCGTGTCGGGTTAGCGGGATCGCAGGGAACGGTCCTGATCTTTATCCCAAGACGCGGGCTCCTCCAATGGCGACAAAAGGACGGTTCTTGTGCCGGAACCGTCCTTTTTAATGTGTCGTCATCTCACGATGCTTTGGCGCGCCGTTGATCGAGAATGGTCGCGGGGCGGTTATAGCCGCGCTGATAGGAGAGGCTGATCGCATTTGCGGCCTTCTGCCATTGATCGGCGGTCTGGCGGAGCGCCAGTGTTTCCGGCAAATCAATTTCGTCAAAGCCGCAGGCTTTCGCATAGGCATATTGATCGGCAATCAATGGGCCCGTTGCGCGTAAGGTACCAGTAAAGCCGAGATGGCGAAGGCGTTTTGCAATTGAAAAGCCGCGCCCATCATTGAAGGCCGGGAAGGCGACCGAGATCAACGTCACTTGATTGAAAAGGGGTTGAAGCAGATGCGGCTTTACCGTGTTTGAAACATGAAGACCGGTCTTGCCTTTTTGCGATTTCAAACGATCGGCCACTTCATCGAGGCGCGTGAAATTCACAATCACATCGCCATCATGCGGCACATCTTCATTATCCGCGAGTCGGCGCCATTGATCATCAATAAAAGAAAAATCACGCATCAGTGGCATGGATGGCTCCTTTGAAACGATCAAGTCCAACACGGCGATAGGTATCAATGAAGCGTTCGCCGTTTTGACGCTCGGCAAGATAGATATCGACGATACGTTCAATAGTGTCCGGCACATCATCGCCCGTCACACCGGGGCCGAGACGCTCACCAATCGCGGCGCATTCTGTGGCATCGCCACCGAGCGTGATCTGATAGCTTTCTTCGCCTGATTTCTCGAGACCCAGAATGCCGATATGGCCGATATGGTGATGACCGCAGGCATTGATGCAGCCGGAAATTTTAATACCCAATTCGCCGATGAGTTGTTGGCGATCCGGATCAGCGAAGCGCTTCGCAATATCTTGCGCAATCGGAATCGAACGTGCAGTGGCGAGCGCGCAATAATCCATGCCGGGGCACGCGACGATATCGGTAATCAATCCGACATTGGCAGTGCCAAGATTATGGGCTTTTAACGCGGCATAAAGCGCGGGCACATCGTCCTTTTTGACATAAGGCAGAACGATGTTTTGCAAATGCGTCACACGCAGTTCACCGAGACTATATGTGTCAGCAATATCAGCAAGCGCGCGCATCTGGTCGGATGTCGCATCTCCGGGGGCTGCGCCGATTGCTTTGAGCGAAACGGTAATCGCCACATAGCCCGGCACTTTATGGGCAAAACCATTGGTATCGATAAAGCGCTTGAGTTCAGGATCTTTCGCTTTTGCGGCATCAAGAACGATGCTTGTATCGGATAATGTTTCGTAAGCGGGTGGCGCGAAATAGGCGTTAATCCGTTCAACTTCTTTCGGGTCTGCCGCAATCGCCGCACGATTGCTCGCCGCAAATTCGTCTTCAACCGCTTTGCGGATTTCGTCGATCCCCGCTTCGTGAATAAGAATTTTTACGCGCGCTTTGTATTTATTATCGCGACGACCCTCGGCGTTATAAACACGCATCACGGCTTCGAGATAGGGAAGAAGATCAGCCTTGGGTAAAAAGTCACGAATGACTTTGCCAATCATCGGTGTGCGACCCAAGCCACCACCCACGGTGATTTCATAGCCCACTTCGCCCGTTGTCGCGTGTTTAAGAATACGCAAGCCGATATCATGGCCCTTGATGGCCGCACGATCATGCACCGCGCCCGTTACAGCGATTTTGAATTTGCGGGGCAGGAAGGTGAATTCGGGATGAAGGCTCGACCATTGCCGCAATAATTCAGCAGTCGGCCGCGGATCTTCAATCTCATCGGCAGCAACGCCGGAGAATTGATCGGCGGTCACATTGCGGATGCAATTGCCGGAGGTTTGAATCGCATGCATTTCAACTTCGGCAAGCGCATCAAGAATATCCGGTACGTCTTTAAGTTTCGGCCAATTGAATTGAATGTTCTGGCGCGTCGTGAAATGGCCGTAACCCTTGTCCCATTTATCGGCGATCATCGCGAGTTGGCGCATCTGGCGCGAAGACAATGTGCCGTAGGGAATGGCAACGCGCAGCATATAGGCGTGAAGCTGCAGATAGAGACCATTCATCAAACGCAGCGGACGAAATTCATCATCCGAGAGCGAGCCATCGAGACGACGCTCGACCTGTCCGCGAAATTC
>CAWUMH010000165.1:0-3575 GCA_963923565.1 uncultured Alphaproteobacteria bacterium | reverse complement strand
TCCCGACTCCGTGTCTCATAACGGCATTTAAATAAGAAAAACGAAGGTTCACGAGATGGCAGCACCCCGGACTCGTCCGCTTTCCCCCCATTTGTCGATCTACAGGCCTACGATCACGATGATGATGTCGATCTTTCATCGCATCACCGGCGCGGCACTTTATGTCGGCACGGTGTTGCTGGCGCTCTGGCTCGTGACGGCCGCCACCAATGCGGAAGCCTTTGCGACGGTCCAATGGTTCTGGGGTTCGATCCTCGGCCGGTTGATTCTGCTCGGCTACACATGGGCGCTCGTCCACCACGCACTTGGTGGCTTACGCCATTTCGTCTGGGACGCGGGTGCGGGCCTCGGGCCGGAACGCCTGACGCTCTCGCGCCTGACGCTGATCGGCTCACTTGCGATCACGCTCGGCCTTTGGATTCTCGGTTATTGGGTGCGCTAAGATCATGACCTCTTTTTCCTCCATGAAGACGCCTCTCAAAACTGTGCGCGGGCTTGGTTCTGCCAAATCCGGCACGGAGCATTTCTGGCTTCAGCGTTTGACGGCGCTTGCCAATGTGCCGCTGACCATCGGCTTTCTCTGTGTGGTGTATGCCGCGCTCGGCAAAGATGCCGCCGGTGCACGCGCAGTGCTCGCACGACCCTTCGATGCGTTCATCATTGCGCTGTTTGTCATTTCTGGTGCGATCCATATGCGTCTCGGCATGCAAGTGATCATTGAAGATTACGTGCATGGCGAAGGGCGCAAACTCGCATTGCTTGCGCTCAATACACTCTTCTCATTTGGCATCGCCGCAGCCTGCGTGTTTGCCGTTCTTAAATTGACCTTTGGAGCTTGATGATGGCGACTGCGTCTCCTGTACAGAACGGCAAGGCCTATCCGGTTACCGATCATTCCTTTGACGTTGTGGTTGTTGGCGCGGGTGGCGCTGGTTTGCGCGCGACCGTGGGCTGCGCGCAAGCGGGTTTGCGCACCGCCTGCATCAGCAAAGTGTTTCCCACGCGCTCGCACACCGTCGCGGCGCAAGGCGGCATTTCAGCATCGCTCGGCAATATGGGCCCCGATGATTGGCGATGGCATATGTATGACACGGTCAAGGGCTCTGATTGGCTCGGTGACCAAGACGCGATTGAATATCTTTGCCGCAACGCGCCAGAAGCGGTGTATGAGCTCGAGCACTGGGGTGTGCCTTTCTCGCGCACCGAAGAAGGCAAAATCTATCAACGTCCCTTCGGCGGCATGACAACGGAGTTCGGCAAGGGCATTGCGCAACGCACCTGCGCCGCCGCCGACCGCACCGGCCACGCGATTTTGCATACGCTTTATGGGCAGGCGTTACGGTCGAATACCGAATTCTTCATCGAGTATTTCGCGCTTGATCTCATCATGGATGAGGAAGGCCGTTGCCGCGGTGTCATCGCGCTTAAGATGGATGATGGCACGATCCATCGTTTCCGCGCCAATGAAACGATACTTGCAACCGGTGGCTATGGCCGCGCTTATTTCTCGGCGACCTCCGCGCATACTTGCACGGGTGACGGCAATGCCATGGTGTTGCGCGCAGGCCTTCCGCTGCAAGATATGGAATTCGTTCAATTCCATCCCACGGGCATTTATGGCGCGGGCTGTTTGATTACAGAAGGCGCGCGCGGTGAAGGCGGTTATCTTACCAATTCCGAAGGCGAGCGCTTTATGGAGCGTTATGCGCCGAGCGCTAAAGATCTTGCCTCGCGTGACGTTGTTTCACGCGCGATGACGATGGAAATTCGCGATGGTCGCGGTGTCGGCAAAGGTAAAGATCACATCTATCTGCATCTTGATCATCTTGATCCGAAAATTTTGCATGAACGTCTTCCGGGCATTTCCGAGAGCGCTAAAATTTTCGCAGGCGTTGATGTGACGAAGGAACCGATTCCGGTTCTACCCACCGTGCATTACAATATGGGCGGCATCCCGACGAATTATCACGGCGAAGTGCTCACCAAAAAGAACGGCAATGCCGACACCATCGTGCCTGGTCTGATGGCGATTGGTGAAGCGGCGTGCGTGTCGGTGCATGGCGCCAATCGTTTGGGCTCCAATTCACTCATCGATCTCGTTGTGTTTGGTCGTGCGGCCGGACAGCGTGCGGCTGAGCTTGTAACACCGGGCGAGAAGCAAGCGGAATTGCCGAAGAATTCGGCGGACCAAGCGCTCGCGCGTCTTGATCATTTCCGTCACGCGTCGGGCTCGACATCGACAGCGGAACTGCGCTTGCGGATGCAAAAAACGATGCAAACCAATTGCGCCGTCTATCGCACCGGTGAAGTGCTCGAAGAAGGCCAGAAGCTGATCCACGATGTGTGGCGTGCTGCCGCCGACATTAAAGTCACTGATCGCTCTTTGATCTGGAACACCGATCTTCTTGAAACGCTCGAATTTGACAATCTCATCGTGCAAGCAGTGACGACCATGGACTCGGCCGCCAACCGGCAAGAGAGCCGAGGTGCGCATGCGCGCGAAGATTATCCGAACCGCGATGATAAGGAATGGATGAAGCACACATTGAGCTTCATCGATTCAGATAAGCAGAAGACGGTCATCGATTATCGTCCGGTGCATACCTATACGATGTCGAACGATATCGAATATATCGCGCCGAAAGCGCGTGTGTATTGAGACGGAGCGGGAGATTAAGCCATGGTTGAATTAACGCTTCCGAGAAACTCGCGCATGGTGGAAGGCAAAGTCTGGCCGAAACCGCAAGGCGCGAAGCGTCTTACTGAATTTCGCATCTATCGTTATGATCCCGATGGCGAGAACAATCCGCGCATTGATACGTATTATGTCGACCGCGATGATTGCGGCCCGATGGTGCTCGACGGCATTATCTGGATCAAATCGAAGATTGATCCGACGCTGACCTTCCGCCGCTCCTGCCGCGAAGGCATTTGCGGCTCATGCGCCATGAATATCGACGGGTTGAATACCCTTGCGTGCACCAAGGGCATGGACGAGGTGGCGCATCCCATCCGTATCTATCCGTTGCCACATATGCCGGTGATCAAGGATCTCGTTCCTGATCTCACCAATTTCTATGCGCAACATGCGTCGATTGAACCATGGCTTCATACGTCAACGCCCGCGCCCGAAAAAGAATGGAAGCAATCGCGCGAAGACCGCGAAAAGCTCGATGGTCTTTACGAATGTATTCTCTGCGCGAGCTGTTCGACGTCGTGCCCGAGCTATTGGTGGAATGGCGACCGCTATCTCGGACCCGCGGCACTGCTGCAAGCCTATCGTTGGTTGATTGACTCGCGCGATGAAGCGACCGGTGATCGTCTCGATCATCTCGAAGATCCGTTCCGACTTTATCGTTGCCACACCATCATGAATTGCGCGAACACCTGCCCCAAGGGCCTGAACCCCGCAAAGGCCATCGCGGAAATCAAAAAGATGATGGTGGAGCGACGGGTTTAAAATCACCGTATTACATGTGAACCTCACTTACGTCATGACCGCCCAGCCTCTTTGTTAAAAATATTTGGCGGTCATCTACGACTTAAAAAGTAGCGCAATGGTGAATGTAAGTCGT
>CAWUMH010000164.1:0-3586 GCA_963923565.1 uncultured Alphaproteobacteria bacterium | reverse complement strand
TTTTCAAAAAGTGATCCCGCGCGCGCAAAACGTTCGCATCTGACTTTTAAAGAGATGCAATCCTATACACACGCGATCATCGGAACCCCATGATGACAAATCTTCCACCGCTCAATCCGCTTTTGATTGAAGAGATCATCGACCGCACCTTGGCGGAAGATTTGGGCCGCGCCGGCGACATCACAACACTCGCCACCATACCGGCTTCAGCACGTGCGCGCGCTGTAATCGCAGCACGCGAAGCGGGCGTCATCGCCGGAAGCGATCTCGCCATCGCCGCGTTCCGCCGCATGGACAAGACGATCCGTTTCGACACGCATCTTCCGGATGGTACACCGATTAAGGCAGGCGATGTCGCACTGGCTATTGAAGGTCCCGCGCGTGCAATTTTATCTGCCGAGCGCACGGCATTAAATTTTATGGGTCGTCTTTCGGGCATCGCGTCTCTCACCGCGCGCTATGTGGAAGCGGTGAAACACACCAAAGCTCGTATTGTGTGCACGCGCAAAACGACACCGGGCCTCCGTGCGTTTGAAAAACATGCCGTGCGCTGCGGGGGCGGATTTAATCATCGCTTCGGTCTTGATGATGCGATCCTCATTAAAGACAATCACATCGCGGTAGCGGGCGGTGTTGTTCCGGCACTACGCGCGGCCAAAGGCTTCGCCGGTCACCTTGTCAAAATCGAGATTGAAGTTGATACGCTTGATCAACTCGACGAGGTGATCAAAGAAGGTGCTGATGTTGTGCTTCTCGACAATATGACGCCGGCGCAATTGAAAGAGGCCGTCACACGCGTGAAAGGCGACATGCTCACCGAAGCGTCAGGCGGCGTTACATTGTCAACCGTTGCCGCGATTGCGGAGAGCGGCGTCGATATGATTTCTGTCGGCGCGCTCACGCATTCATCGAAGGTGCTTGATCTCGGACTCGATATCGCGATCGACTAACGCGTTGATTGCTCTCACGCCTGACTGGCGACCTTCGCCCCAATGGCAGCCTGTGCAGCCGCAAGCCGTGCGATGGGCACGCGATAGGGCGAGCACGACACATAATCGAGACCCGCGCTTTCGCAGAAATGAATCGATGCCGGATCGCCCCCATGTTCACCGCAAATGCCCAGCTTGAGCGCAGGACGTGATTTACGTCCGCGTTCAGTTGCAAGCTTCACGAGTTCGCCGACACCATCCTGATCGAGAGTTACAAACGGATCGGATGGCAATAAGCCTCCGGCAGTATAAGTCCCCAAGAAGGATGACGCATCATCGCGGCTGATACCGAGCGTGGTCTGCGTCAAATCATTCGTGCCGAAGGAGAAGAATTCCGCCGATTGCGCAATCTCTTCTGCGCGCAGAGCCGCGCGTGGCAATTCGATCATCGTGCCGACTTGATAGGTGAATGTCGCGCCCGTTTCTTGTTTCACCGCTTCAGCCATCGCATCAATGCGCGCTTTCACGAGATCAAGTTCAGGCTTCGCCATCACAAGCGGCACCATCACTTCCGGAATCACCGCCTTGCCGGTTCTCTTTGCGGCTTCAACGGCGGCTTCGAAAATCGCACGCGCCTGCATCTCGGCAATTTCAGGATAGGCCACCGCAAGGCGACATCCCCTAAAGCCAAGCATCGGATTGAATTCATGCAGTTCAAGAGCGCGTGCCCGCAATTTATCGGGCGACGCATTCATCGCTTTCGCAACTTCGGCAATTTCTTCGTCGCTATGCGGCAAGAATTCATGAAGTGGCGGATCAAGCAGACGGATCGTGACCGGCAAGCCCGACATGATGGTGAAGAGCTCGACAAAATCCTGCCGTTGCATCGGCAGCAATTTCGCAAGCGCTGCCCGACGACCCTTTGTATCATCCGCCAAAATCATTTCACGCACAGCGACGATACGTTCACCTTCAAAGAACATATGTTCAGTGCGGCACAGACCAATACCTTCCGCGCCGAAGCTGCGGGCAGTTTTCGCATCAAGCGGTGTTTCAGCATTGGTGCGCACTTTCATGCGCCGCTTGGCATCCGCCCAGCCCATCAAAATGCCGAACTCGCCAGAGAGTTCAGGCTCAATCATCTTCACTTGACCGATGAGCACTTGGCCGGTCGACCCATCAATCGTGATGTGATCACCCTTTTTAAGAACAGTACCGAGCGCTGTTACCGTGCCTGCGGCGAGATCCACCTTCAATGTGCCCGCGCCCGAAACGCAAGGCTTGCCCATGCCGCGTGCGACAACCGCCGCATGAGATGTCATGCCGCCGCGCGCGGTAAGAATTCCTTCAGCCGCATGCATGCCATGAATATCTTCAGGACTCGTTTCAACACGAACGAGAATAACTTTTTTACCAGCAGCTTTTGCGGCTTCCGCTTCATCACTATCAAGAACAATTTCGCCGGATGCCGCGCCGGGTGACGCGGGCAAGCCTGTCGCCATCACTTTGCGTTCCGCTTTCGGATCGATTGTTGGATGCAGCAATTGATCAAGCGAAGCGGGATCGATGCGTGCAATCGCTTCATCTTGCGTGATCAAGCCTTCATGCGCGAAATCGACGGCAATTTTAAGTGCAGCTTTCGCGGTGCGCTTACCGTTTCTTGTTTGCAGCATCCAGAGTTTGCCGCGCTCAATCGTGAACTCGACATCCTGCACATCGCGATAATGGCCTTCGAGCAATCCGCAAATGCGGATGAATTCGGCATAGGCTTCCGGCATTGCTCTTTCGAGGGAGGGCTTATCGGAACCTGCTGCGATACGCGCCACTTCGGTAATATCTTGCGGCGTGCGAATGCCGGCAACGACATCCTCGCCCTGCGCGTTGATCAGAAACTCGCCATAGAGCGCCTTTTCACCCGTTGACGGATTACGTGTGAAGGCAACACCCGTGGCAGATGACTCGCCAAGATTACCGAACACCATCGCTTGCACATTGACGGCAGTGCCCCAGCTCGCGGGGATATTGTGCAACTCGCGATATTTATTCGCGCGCGCATTCATCCATGAACCAAACACGGCGCCAATCGCGCCCCAAAGCTGTTCTTTAGGATCTTGCGGGAATGGTTTTCCCAATTCCGCTTCAACAGCTTTTTTATAATCCGCAACAACCGCTTTCCATTCATCGGCCGAAAGGTCGGTGTCGAGCGTATAGTTTTTGCGATCTTTCAATGTCTCGAGAATATCTTCGAAGACATGGTGATCAACACCAAGCACCACATCCGAATACATCTGGATGAAGCGGCGATAGGAATCCCACGCAAAGCGCGCATCGCCTGCGCCTTTGGCAAGCGCTTCAACAGTGACGTCATTCAAGCCGAGATTGAGCACCGTATCCATCATGCCCGGCATTGACGCGCGCGCACCCGAACGAACGGACACAAGTAACGGGTTTTCGCGATCGCCAAAACCTTTGCCGGTCAACGCGCCTATATGATCAAGCGCTTTCGTAACCTGAGCCTCAAGTTCGGCCGGATAGGTTTTTCCGTGATCGTAGTAATAAGTGCAGACTTCAGTGGTGATGGTGAAGCCGGGGGGAACGGGCAAACCAAGATTGCTCATCTCGGCAAGATTGGCCCCTTTGCCACCGAGGAGATTACG
>CAWUMH010000163.1:0-3600 GCA_963923565.1 uncultured Alphaproteobacteria bacterium | reverse complement strand
GCAGAGCGGTGAATTCTTTGAGTGTTTGCATGCGCAGAAAAACGCCTTCTTGTCTTCTTCTGCCGTCCATTTCATCGGTGTGAATGACGAACCCTTATGCGAACCATCGCAGAAGGGTTGATTTTTCGATTGGCCGCAGGAGCACCAGAAATAAGTTTCACCGGCTTTCACTTCGACAGGCATCGGCGCTTTGGCAGCAATATGGGGAGCGGTCATGATTATGTTTTCCTTATAAAAAAGATAAATTGATCGTCATTGCATGCGGCTTGTCAGGCGCCGCCGCCTTCGGTTTTCAACCAGGCTTCACCGCAGGCTTTCGCCAATTCACGCACGCGGAAAATATAGCTCTGTCGTTCGGTTACAGAGATCACACCGCGTGCATCGAGAAGATTGAAGAGATGGCTCGCTTTGATGCATTGATCATAAGCCGGAAGCGCCATCAAATGGCGTTCACCTTTCGCGCCAAAATCGAGCAGTGCTTTGCATTCGGCTTCCGCATCTTTGAAATGTTGTGCGAGCATCTCTGTATTCGCGGCTTCAAAATTATGCCGTGAATATTCTTGCTCGGCTTGGAGGAACACATCGCCATAAGAAATGCGGTCGTCACCATCGAGGCCATTGAAATTCAAATCATAAACATTCTCGACGCCCTGCACATACATCGCGAGACGCTCAAGACCGTATGTGAGTTCGCCGGCAACCGGTGAGCATTCAACACCGGCGACTTGCTGAAAGTATGTGAATTGGCTGACTTCCATGCCGTCGCACCAGCATTCCCAACCAAGGCCCCACGCACCGAGTGTCGGGCTTTCCCAATCATCTTCAACAAAACGAATGTCATGCAACTCAGGATCAATGCCAATCGCGTAAAGGGAGCGAAGGTAGAGATCCTGCAAATTGGCAGGCGAGGGCTTCATGATCACTTGATATTGATAGTAATGCTGCAGCCGGTTTGGGTTCTCGCCATAGCGTCCGTCTTTCGGTCGACGAGAGGGTTGCACATAGGCCGCGCGCCAGGGCTTTGGTCCCAAAGCCCGTAGTGTTGTTGCAGGATGAAATGTGCCCGCGCCGACTTCCATGTCGTAAGGCTGCAACACCACGCAGCCTTGTTCAGCCCAAAAGCGATTGAGCGTCAAAATCAGAGCCTGAAAGGACGTTTTTGGATTCAAAGCGTTGGTCATGGCGTTTCAAAGTGAGTGCAAGGGCGCATGAAAAGCGGGGCGGCAAAATCGCGGGCACCGTATGGTCCGCGCTTTTCCTGGTCAAGGCCGGGCTTTCCCTAAAGGCGTGAGGATCATCCAAACAAAGTCGGTTTGATCCACCACTCCGGATGCTCGGCCTTCAAATGCTTTGCGGCCTGGGCGGCGGCGCGACAGGAGGGGAAGAGGCCGAAGACCGTCGCGCCCGAGCCTGACATGCGCACGAGGCGGCAAGCGGGTTGGGTGGCAAGAGCGCGGCGTACATCATTTATTGCGGGTTGCAGCGTAATGGCGGCGCCTTCCATATCATTGCGGCCTTCAGCGAGTGCTGAAAGCAGCGCCTCTTCTGTCATCGCCGCTGTGATGGCGGGATGGGTTGGCAAGCGCGATGGTTCACCACGCGCCAAACCGATTTTCGCAAAGACCTCAGGCGTGGCGCTTGTCTTGTGCGGGTTTACCAGCACTGCAAAAAGACGCGGCAGATTAAGAGGCGCATCAAGTCTCTCGCCAATACCGCGCATGATGCGGGGCCGACTTTCCACACAGACAGGCACATCCGCACCGGTCGCTTTGGCCGCGTCCATCACCCGTGGATCATCAATTGAAAGATGGTTGAGTTTTGCAAGCAACCGCAACGCGGCGGCAGCATCAGCAGAACCGCCGCCCATGCCGGACGCAAGCGGCAATGTTTTAATGAGGTGAAACTTGCCGACACGGAGATCTTTAACTCGCGATTGCAACTCACGCGTCGCTTTCAAAATATGATTATCAGCGTCGTCTTTGAGAGCCACGGCACGCGGCCCTGACAGTGAAAGCGAAAGCGTAGGGCCTTCAACGAGGGTAAGTTCATCGCCCAGTGCCGCAAAGGTCACAAGACTTTCGAGATCATGATAGCCATCATCACGACGGCCGAGAATGTGAAGGGTCAGATTGATCTTTGCACGCGCGCGCGCTTTGCCAACCCACGCCATCGGATTCTAACCACCCGAACCCGCAGTGAGCGGCGGCAATCCCTTTTCAATCTTGTCTAGTATCTTTGCCAGATCTTCCGGGTCGGGATTGAGATCACGCGCATGATTCCATTGAAAACGCGCTTCACGCTCGCGACCCAAACGCCAATAGACATCACCGAGATGATCATTGATTGTTGGATCAGCGGCTTTGAGATCAACTGCTTTCTCCAACAATTGCAACGCTTTGTCATATTGCCCTAAACGGAAATAGGCCCAACCCAGACTGTCAACAATATAGCCGTCTGTCGGTTGCTGATCGACAGCACGACGAAGCATTTTGAACGCTTCATCGAGATTGGTGCTTTGTTCAACCCATGAATAGCCGAGATAATTCAGCACCAGAGGTTGATCAGGTGAAAGCTCAAGCGCTTTTCTGAAATCCGCTTCCGCTTCCGGCCAACGCTTCAAACGTTCAAAAGCAATGCCGCGCGAATAGAAGAGGCTCCAATGGCCGGGTGTCGGCTGTCCCAAAGCGGCAATAGCAGCGGAATAGGTTTCGGCGGCTTCGGCGAAAGATTTGCGCGCGCGATAAATATTGCCGAGCGCGATCAAAGGTTCGATCTCGTCTTTCGCTTGCGCTGCAGCCGCTTTTAAAAGATTAACCGCTTCGTCCTTCTCTCCAAGCTGTTCGAGATTGAGCGCGCGTTGAACATCGGCAGTGAGACGCAGGGGTGATGTTATTTCGACCAGCGCATAGGCGCTATTAGCTGATTGCGGTTGCTTCAGGCGTTCATAAGTATCAGCAATCGCAATTGCCGCGAGATTATGATTGGGCGATAAATAATGCGAAAGGCGCAAATAGATGAGCGACGCCAATTCGTCGCCATCACGTGTCACGGCGCTGCCTAATCCGTAGAGGACTTCGGCGATGCCATCGCTTTCATCACGGATCTCATCATCCGTCTGTTTGCCGTTTTCAAGTTGCGCAATCGCAGCGCGAAGAATGGGGTGACGCGGATAAAGAAGTTTCAAACCGCGATAAACCGTAAGCGCTTCATCACTCTCGCGTTGTGATACAAGAAATTGAGCGTAAAGATCACCCGTCCGTAAGGATTGCGGATCGGCCTCATAGGCCGCCTTCAATGCTTTACGGGCCTCATCCGTTTTGCCCCCCACTTTCGCGATGAGACCGCGATGCAAGAGTTTAAACACGCGACCGCCGGTTTCATCAGGAATGCGATCAAGCGTTTCAAACGCGCGCTTCACATTACCGCTACCAAGCCAACTCCACGCGATTATGAGATCAGCGGTGATGTCGCTCGACTGGGCGCGATCACCGCGCCGAACAATGCTGCGTGCGTTTTGGTAGTTTTTGTCTTTGATGGCGCGCACACCTTGGGCGAGCCGCGCAATACCACTGCCTGAATTGCGTTTGGCGACCGTGTCTG
>CAWUMH010000162.1:0-3608 GCA_963923565.1 uncultured Alphaproteobacteria bacterium | reverse complement strand
AGAAGGGCTGGATTCAAGCGCGCATCGAAGGGCCGGATAAAGAAATCGCCTTCACGCGTGAAGGCAAGCGCGCCATTCTCAATAAGCTTGTCGAAGCTGAAGGGTTTGAAAAATTTCTTGATGTGAAATTCACCGGCACCAAGCGTTTCGGGCTTGATGGAGGGGAATCGCTTGTCCCAGCGCTTGAACAAATCATCAAGCGCGGCGGCAATCTCGGCGTCAAAGAAATTGTCTTCGGCATGGCGCATCGCGGCCGTTTGAATGTGCTCACCCAAGTCATGGGTAAGCCGCACCGCGCTTTGTTCCACGAATTCAAAGGCGGTTCCTTTGCGCCTGCAGATGTCGAAGGCTCGGGCGATGTGAAATATCATCTTGGTGCCTCGTCGGATCGCAGCTTCGATGGCAATACGGTGCATCTCTCGCTCACCGCAAATCCGTCGCATCTCGAAATTGTTGATCCCGTCGTGCTGGGCAAGGTGCGCGCCAAGCAGGACCAGTTGGGTGATACGGCTGAACGTGTAAAAGTTTTGCCCCTTCTCATTCACGGCGACGCGGCGTTTGCGGGCCAAGGCGTTGTGGCGGAATGTTTGGGTCTTTCGGGATTGAAGGGGCATCGCACCGGCGGTTCGATTCACTTCATCATCAACAACCAGATCGGCTTCACCACCTATCCGCGTTTCTCGCGGTCATCGCCCTATCCGTCTGATGTGGCGAAAATGATCGAAGCGCCGATCTTCCATGTGAATGGCGATGATCCGGAAGCAGTGGTGTTTGCGGTCAAGGTTGCTGTCGAATTCCGCCAGCAATTCCACAAGCCCGTCGTCATCGATATGTTCTGCTATCGTCGCTTTGGTCACAATGAAGGTGACGAGCCGAGCTTCACGCAGCCGCTGATGTATAAAAAAATCCGTCAGCAGCCGACGACGCTTGAAATCTATTCGAAGAAATTGATCGCCGAGGGTGTTGTCACCGAAGGCGAAGTCGAAAAGATGAAATCGGATTGGCGCGCGCGCCTTGAGGCCGAGCATGAAGCGGGACAAGCCTATAAGCCTAATAAGGCCGATTGGCTTGATGGCCGGTGGGCTGGTTTGAAAACTGCCAATGCGACACAAGATGATGCGCGCCGTGGTGAGACCGGTGCGCCGCTAACTCAACTCAAAGAGATTGGCGACAAGCTCACAACGATTCCGGCTGATTTCAACGCGCACAAAACAATCCAGCGCTTCATGGACAATCGTCGCAAGGCGGTTGAAACGGGCGAGGGCATTGATTGGGCAACAGCAGAAGCCTTTGCCTTCGCACTCACCGTCAATGAAGGCGCGCGCGTGCGGCTCTCGGGACAGGATTGCGAGCGCGGTACCTTCTCGCAACGCCATTCAGTGTTGATCGATCAAGAGACCGAGCGGCGCTACAAGCCTTTGAGCAATATCCGCGAGGGTCAAGGTAAATACGAAGTCATCAATTCGATGTTGTCAGAAGAAGCCGTGCTCGGGTTCGAATATGGCTATTCGCTCTCGGAACCCAATGCGCTCACTCTGTGGGAAGCGCAGTTTGGTGATTTCGCCAATGGCGCGCAAGTTTTATTCGACCAATTCATCTCGTCGGGCGAACGCAAATGGTTGCGTATGTCGGGGCTCGTTTGTCTTCTGCCACATGGCTATGAAGGCCAGGGGCCGGAACATTCCTCCGCGCGTCTTGAACGCTTTCTGCAAATGTGTGCTGAAGACAATATGCAGGTCGCTAACTGCACCACGCCGGCAAATTACTTCCACATTCTACGGCGGCAGCTGAAGCGCGAATTCCGTAAGCCTTTGATCCTGATGACACCGAAGTCGCTCTTGCGTCACAAACGTGCGGTGTCCCGTCTTGATGAAATGGCCGAAGGCACGAGCTTCCATCGTGTCCTGTGGGATGATGCGCAGATTCTCAAAAACGAGAAGATCAAACTCGCAAAAGACAACAAGATCCGTCGCGTCGTGCTCTGCTCGGGTAAGGTCTATTATGATCTATACGAAGAGCGTGAGAAGCGCGGCATTGATGATGTCTATCTTTTGCGTGTCGAACAGCTTTATCCGTTCCCGCTCAAGGCTCTCGTCAATGAACTCGGCCGTTTCAAAAATGCCGACATTGTCTGGTGTCAGGAAGAGCCTAAAAATATGGGTTCATGGACCTTCATCGAGCCTTATCTCTCCTGGGTGCTCGAGCAAACCGGATCAAAGGTGAAGCGGCCGCGTTATGCCGGTCGCCCCGCCTCCGCAGCCACCGCAACCGGTCTCATGTCCACGCATCTCGCACAGCTGCAAGCCTTCCTCGACGAAGCCTTCGCAGCGTGAACAAAAATTGAATCTTTACAGCCAAGGAACTTATCATCATGGCCAGTGAAATCCGCGTCCCGACACTCGGCGAGTCCGTCTCCGAAGCCACGATCGGCAAATGGTTCAAGAAGCCCGGCGATGTCGTCAAGGCCGATGAGCCCGTGCTCGAATTGGAAACCGACAAGGTCTCGCTCGAAGTTAACGCTCCTGCGGCCGGCACACTTGCCGAGATCGTCGCGAAAGAAGGCGAGACCGTCGGCGTCGGAGCGTTGCTCGGCACCATCACCGCTGGCGGTGCCGGCGCGGCACCTTCTGCACCCGCATCAGCGCCCGCGAAAGCAGCACCTGTTGCAGCACCTGCACCTTCAGCGGCATCTGCTGTTGATCATGGTCCGGCCGTGTCGCGTCTTGCAGCAGAGAGCGGCGTAAATCCCGCAGACGTGGCCGCTTCGGGCAAGGATGGTCGTGTGACAAAGGGCGATATGCTCGCCGCTATCGCCACAGGCGCAGCACCTGCTGCTATAACGTCCGTCAGCGTGCGCGCGCCGTCAGTTGCTGATGACGCGTCTCGTGAAGAACGCGTGCGCATGACGAAATTGCGTCAGACGATCGCGCGTCGTTTGAAGGATGCGCAGAACACCGCCGCGATGCTCACGACCTTCAACGAAGTCGACATGACGGAAGTGATGGCGCTCAGGAATCGCTACAAGGATACATTCGAAAAGAAACACGGCGTAAAGCTTGGCTTTATGAGCTTCTTTGTGAAAGCTTGCACACAAGCGCTCAAAGAATTGCCAGCGGTCAACGCCGAAATTGATGGCACCGATCTCGTTTACAAGAATTATTATCATGTCGGCATTGCCGTCGGCACCGATAAGGGTCTTGTCGTTCCAGTCGTGCGCGATGCAGACCGCATGGGTCTTGCAACAATCGAAAAGACGATTGCCGATTTCGGCAAGCGTGCACGTGATGGTTCGCTCAAGATTGAAGAGATGCAGGGCGGCACATTCACGATTACGAATGGCGGCATTTACGGCTCGCTCATGTCAACACCGATTTTGAACGCGCCGCAATCGGGCATTCTCGGCATGCATAAAATCCAAGACCGTCCGATGGTTGTCGGCGGCAAGGTTGAAGTGCGCCCGATGATGTATCTCGCTCTCTCTTACGATCACCGCATTGTGGACGGCAAAGAGGCTGTCACCTTCCTCGTGCGTGTGAAGGAAGCCCTTGAAGATCCCGCGCGCCTCGTGCTCGATCTCTAATCCGATTGAATTTGCGTTTGATAAAAGC
>CAWUMH010000161.1:0-3661 GCA_963923565.1 uncultured Alphaproteobacteria bacterium | reverse complement strand
TTCGTCAATCCGAGCGTTTTGATCTTTATCACGCGGCCGCTGACAAATTGCGCGCAATGGGCAAGCTCTATGCGTGTTATGAAACCGAAGAAGAGTTGGAGCGCAAACGCAAGCGTCAGGCCGCGCGGCATTTGCCACCCGTTTATGATCGCGCCGCGTTGAATTTGACGGAAGCAGAAAAGCAAGCGCTTGAAGCGGAAGGCCGCAAACCGCATTGGCGTTTCAAGCTCGATCATAAAACCGTCGCCTGGACGGATCTCGTGCGCGGACCTTGCACGGTTGATTGCGCGTCCTTGTCGGATCCGGTGCTTATTCGTGCCGATGGCACCTATCTCTACACGCTGCCCTCAGTTGTTGATGACATCGATACCAAAGTGACTCATGTCATTCGTGGTGAAGATCATGTCACCAATACCGGCGTGCAGATTCAAATTTTCGAAACGCTCCATGGTGCGTCCCCACTCTTTGGCCATCACAATCTGTTGACCAATGCCAGCGGTGAGGGGCTTTCGAAACGCAAAGGCCATTTCTCGATTTCCTCTTTGCGTGAAGATGGTATGGAACCCATGGCGGTGGCGTCACTCGCTGTTCTTGTGGGCTCATCGGAATCGGTGCGCCCCATCGCCAAACTTGATGAGCTTGGCGCTTTGATTGATCTCGCGCGCCTGTCGCGTGCGCCCGCAAAATTTGATGAAGCGGAGCTTGATGGCCTGAATGCCAAAACGCTTCATGCAATGAGCTATGACACGGCAAAGCCGCGCCTCGCTGCGCTTGGCATTAAGCGCGGCGAAGATTTTTGGGTCGCCGTACGCGGCAATCTTGAACGCTTTGCCGATGCCATGACATGGTCGCAAGTGATTGACGGCCCTATTGTACATAAGGCGGAACACGATCAAGCGTTTCTTACAGAAGCACTTGCGCTTCTGCCCTCATCGCCTTGGGATACTGAGACATGGGGCGTGTGGACTGCCAAAGTGAAAGACGCCACAGGGCGCAAAGGCAAAGAGCTTTTCATGCCGCTGCGTTTGGCATTGACGGGGCTCGAACATGGTCCCGAATTGAAACTGATGCTGCCTTTGATTGGCGAGGCGGAAACGCGTCGTCGTTTGAGCGCGTGATTATTCGGTAATCGCGGCGGCGCCAGGGGCTCGCAATATTCTGATCTTCCGCTTCGTGCCATCGGCGCTAACGATCTCGCGTATTTCGCCTTCGCCTAAAGGCACAATATTCGTTCCTGCTGGAATAGCAGTTTGCAACACAGCTATATCTTGGGGCGGAACGGGCGCGGGAACCGGCTCACCTTTTTTAGGTTTCGTTTTGGGCGGTGCGCGTAAGTCACGTGGCCGAGACAATTCTTGCGCCTTCAATTCTGATATCTGCGCATCAGGTGAGCCATTCGCATTTAAGATGCGTTCAGCGTCTGCCAGAGTTTCGGCCCATGTCTTTCCGGGCACACGGCATGAGCAGCTTGAATCAAGGGAAGTGCGATAATGATAGGCGGTTGGCAGTGCGGTGTAGGGTAGTCCGCCTTCGGCTGAGACCGCGCCATCCACTTCGCGATCATTCGGTTGCAGATAAAGATTCACAACCGCACCCGGGCAGGACGCTTTACACAACTCCATATCCGTTGCGATACGGCCATTCGTGCCGAATTGATTGATCGGGAAAAAATAACCATCACAGGAACGCACGCAGATTGTGCGGAAGCCGCTTTGAAGGCCTAATTCAGGATGAGAGAGGGGATCATCCGGCATTTCGGATGACTGAAACCCCTCTTGCGTGCCGCCCACTAAGGAACCGACGCCGGCTTTAGCTTGGCCATTCGCGGCACCAGGCGTGCATGTTGTTTCAATCGCAGTTTTCAGGCCAAGTTTTTGTTGTTGCAACTCGTCTGATCCGCCGCGCGCGGCTTCCGTTTTTAGCGCTTCAATGTCTTGTTCGAGCTGACCGATTTGCGCTTCAAGTGAGGCGCATTTGGCTGGCGCAGGCGCCGAGATCAAGGGCAGACGCAAATCCGAACAGCCGATCGATTTCGCATAAGCGGCTGTTTTGTCGTGCTCGCGCTGCGCCTTTTTGATTTGCGCCGCGAAAGACACATCACTTGCGCTGGCGATTGATTGCTCAACCACAGCGAGTTCAGCCCTGAGATTATCGCAATAGGCATTAGGTTGCTGCTGCGCCAAAGCCGGAAGGGCGATGACGCTCGCGATACAAGCCAGAACAACCGGACGAAGAGGGCGCAAAGGGAGCATAACCGGGATCAATAAAGGGCTGATGCCTTGAATGGCCCGAGGATCGCGTCAATTTCAAGGCTGAGCCGACAAACGACCCCCTCATTCCACCCTTGCTCACCCGCGTCAAGCGGCGGAGGCTTAGTCCTGACAGGTGATGAGATAGGCCGGTGCCGCAGCGGGGCGAGCGGCGTCCTGTGAGAGCGATGCCGTGATATCTTCGGGCGCTGCCGCTTCGAAACGGACGGAATGGTTCATGCCCTTCACCTGACACCAGGAATCGGCAACGAGCTTGGCGCAGGCTTTGCCCTCGGCGAGGCAATCATCCATGCCATAGCCATCATCAGCTGGGACGGCGAAAATCTTTTCACTTGCATCAGACAGGGAGGGAGCGAGACAGGCCGCAAGCACGGCGGCGAACACAACAAAACGCATCTGAGATAAGGTCCGGATCTGGAATTTTCTGCAAATTCTCCTCTATTCATTGAAACATGGTTAAAATTGGCGGCAAAAAATGAGATTTCGCCATCAAAGCGTTAGGGGCGCGGCTTGACGCGCGCGTTCATGATCGGCAGTATGGGATTTATGAAAATGTCCTCGCCGATCTGCATTTGCGGAATTATTACCAGCTAATCGCTTAGCTGGCCGGGGCCGTTTTACTCTTCTGATTGAGAAGCAAAGATGACCGGGGCCAGCAAGGCAGGAGCCCCCATGTCGCTGACACTTTACAACACCCTCACCCGCAAGAAAGAAGCCTTTGCGCCTATCGATCCCGCGCGCGTGCGGATGTATGTCTGCGGGCCAACGGTTTATGATTTTGCCCATATCGGCAATGCGCGGCCGGTGATTGTTTTTGACGTGCTGTATCGGCTTCTTTCATATTTAGCTGGGAAGGGCGAATGGGATGGTGGTCAAGGGCAAACCAAAGTCACCTATGTGCGCAACATCACCGACGTTGATGACAAGATCAATGATCGCGCGGCGCGTGATTATCCTCATCTGCCGTTGAATGATGCCATCCGGAATGTGACGGAAAAAACGGCTGCGCAATTTCACGCGGATGTCGCAGCGCTTGGCTGCTTGCCGCCCGATATCGAGCCGCGCGCGACCGATAATATTCAGGAAATGATTGGTATCATCAATCGTCTACTTGCCAATGGCCACGCCTATATCGCGAAAGGGGAGCAGGGACGCGAAGTGCTGTTCGAAGTCGGTCGCATGGAAACTTACGGTGCGCTTTCAAACCGCAAACTTGATGAACAAATCGAGGGTGCGCGTGTGGCTGTAGAGGCGCATAAGAAACATCCCGCTGATTTTGTATTATGGAAAGAGTCCTCTTCATCGGAGCCGGGCTGGAGAGCACATTTCGTGGAGCGCGGCGAGACAATTGCAATTTATGGCCGCCCCGGCTGGCATATTGAATGTTCGGC
>CAWUMH010000160.1:0-3679 GCA_963923565.1 uncultured Alphaproteobacteria bacterium | reverse complement strand
TCAAAAGCGGGCAAGTAAGTCCGTTTAGTTCAAAAAAATCCCGCAAGGTTGGTCATGCGACTTTGCGGGATTTTTTATTTCAAAATTTCAACGCGATAATTTCTCGAGGCGGCTTGCCGAAACTGCCATGATGATCAAGGCGCCGACAAGAATATCACGCACATAGCTGTCAACGCTCAGCTGCGTGAGCCCATTCGACAAGACTCCTAGAAATAAGACGCCGATAAATGTGTTGAGCACTTTCGGTTCGCCCTGATGATTCATCGTCATACCGATAAAGACAGCGGCAATCGCATCAAGCATCAATCCCGCACCTTGCGTCGGGTTCGCGGACGCGACGCGGCTCATATACATGAGGCCGGCAAGCGCGGCACCGAGGCCCGACAACATGAAAGCGATCAGCCGCGTACGTTTGACGTCAATGCCCGCCAATAATGCAGCCTCAGCATTCCCGCCAATCGCATAAAGATGACGGCCGAATATTTTTCTGCTCAAGAGAAACCAAACAAGCAGCAGAATGAAGGCAGCGACAATTGTTAGATTGGGAAGAGTGAGCGTAAAACTCTCAGCGCTCATTAACGGCACGCCGCCGCGCGCAAAGGCGCTGAAGTGAGGCGGGATCTCCGTGCCAAATAAGGTTTTGCCACCGGCAATGAGAAAAGCGCAGCCACTGAATATTGTCAGAGATCCCAGTGTAGCGACAAAGGGAAGAATGTTGAGATAACTCACCAGAAAGCCGTTGAGTGCGCCGCCGATGAGACCAATCGACAATGCGATGAAGAAGCTTGCGCTTTCACTTCCTGTGCCGCGGAATATCACCGCGGCGACGATGCCCACGAGGCTCGCCATTGAGCCGACACTCAAATCAAAATCGCCCATCGCCATGACAATGGTCATCGCGCAAGCGGTCACCATCAGCATGCTCATTTGTTGGGTGACGTTGAAGAGATTGCGCCCCGTCAGAAATGTCCCGGGCAGCATGATCGAGAAAAATATAATCAGAACTAAAAAAGCAGCGAGGGTTGCGTTTTGCTTTAAGAAGCCCAAGACAACCCTCGCTTTATCGGTCATAATATCAGATTACTTGCCGGCATTCGCCGAAGTGATCAGTGTGGTGGGCACATAGATCACGCTTTGCTTGATTTTTTCACCACCAAGATGGCGCTTAACCGCTTCGGCTGTTGTTGCGCCGATACCTTTGAAGTCCTGTGCCATCGAGGCTTCAAAATTGCCACCCTTTGCAATCGCCTCACGCGCTTGCGGGTTGGCGTCGATGCCGGTGATCACGATGCCTTCATTGCCACGGCCTGCCGCTTCAATGGCTTGCAAAGCGCCAAGAGCCGGTTGATCCCATGCAGCCCATACAGCAGCAATCGAACCCTTTTTCGGATTGGCAGCCAGGATGGCTTCCATCTTCGCGCGGCTATCGGCAATGCCGCCGTCCTTCACGTCTGGCGTGACACGATCAAGCACTTTGATATCCGGATTGTTCTTGAAGATCGTATCCGCAATTACGCCACGCTGTTGTACGGGTGGAAAAGCATCAAACACGAACATCACAACATTGCCTTTGCCGCCAATGCGGTTGGCAACATAAGACGCGGTGTCAGCAGCCATCGCATAACCATTGCTGGTGACATTCGTAACAAGAAGAGGTGTTGCGCCCGAGTCCATGCCGAAGACGGGAACGCCTGCCGCCTTCGCGGCTTCTAATCCGGCTGCGACTTGTGACGGATCAACATTGATGACAATGGCCGACACTTTTTGGTTGGCGGCGTCTTCAATGCGACCAACCGCCGCAGCGACGTCACCTTTGGTGTCAACGACATTCACCTGCCAGCCAAATTCCTTAGCCTTTGCTTGGAATGCTTCGACATAGAATTGAGTGCCGGGTTGGGCGAGATAGGGCGTGACAATGGCGATTTTTTCGCCTGCCGCCTGCGCGCTGGCAACGCCCATAAAGGTGGCGGCAATCAATCCCCATGCGAAATGTGATTTTCTTGACATGTTTCCTCCATTTTCTTGAACATTTGCGTCAATGGCGTGAAGAAAGCATAATCACGGGAGAGTGACAAGGATAGCGCGATGTTGATCGGGATTGATGTGGGGACGACCGCGGTGAAGGCGGCGTTGTTTGATGAACACGGTCATGTGGTTCGTCGATTCGGTGAAACCTACACAACATCCCGCCCTGCGCCTGGTCATGTTGAACAAGATCCCAAACAATGGATGGATCTTGTTCTTAAAGCGCTCGCAGAGCTTAGTCGCGATGTGTCAGTCAAAGCCATTGGCCTTTGTTCGCAAGTGAATACGCATGTGTTCGTCGATGAGAAGGGGCATGCACTTCGTCCGGCCATGACATGGCAAGACACCCGTTGCGCGCCTGATGCCGCTACGCTCGATTCAAAGATAAACAGTGACGATAAAATTCGCTGGTGGGGTGCGCCTCTGCCGATTGACGCAAGTCATATGGTGGCACGCATGGCCTATGTTGCACGCACCGATCCGGAAATATGGTCGCGCACGCGTTATGTATTAGCGCCGAAAGATTATTGTATTGCGGCGCTCTCAGGTGAGGTTGTCGCCGACCCGATGACGAATTTCGGTATACTAGATCAATCTCTCGATTTGATCGAGTCAATTGTTGCGCTCGTGCCGGGAGCGAAAGAGCGACTGCCGCGTATTACATCGTTCACGACCATCGCAGGGCGCATAAGGAACGGCTTTCCTTGTGCGGGTGTTCCCGTTGTCACGAGTGCGATGGATGCGTGGTCAGGCCTTTTCGGTGCAGGTATATCTCAAGAGGGGCAGGGACTTTATCTGAGTGGAACAAGTGAAATTCTTGGGATCATATCGCATGAACGCCATCCAACACCGGGTGTGATTGCCTTTGCGACTTGTGAGGGCGTAACGCTTCACGCCGGCCCGACTCAATCGGGCGGTGCGTCGGCACATTGGGTTGCCAAACTGCTCGGGCATGATGTGTCGGATATTTTTGCGATTGCTGAACGCGCAGACCTTTTGCATGTGCCGCTCTTCTTGCCGCATCTTGAAGGCGAGCGCGCGCCTTTGTGGGACGCGGACGCAAAAGGCTCCTTTACGGGTTTGACGTCAGCAACGGGGCCAGCAGAGCTTGCGCGGGCGGTCCTTGAAGGTGTGGCCTATTCTGCGCGGCTTGTATTTGATCGACTGCACGACTCGGGTGGACGTTCAGCCGATCTCATTCATCATTCAGGGGGCGGTTCACGATCCGATCTCTGGTGCCAAATCCGCAGTGATGTTCTGGGTAAAGCAATCAAACGCACGGCGATGAGTGATGCGGGCGTGTTGGGTGCTGCATTAATGGCTGGTGTTGGCGTGGGACTCTTTAAGTCGCTCAGTCAGGCAACGAAAGACTTCGTGATCTTTGACAAGGTTTTTGAACCAAACGCGGCGATGAGCACGCGTTATCAGCCGCGCTACGACGCCTATCAATTGGCCTACGAACAATTGAAGCCGCTCAATAAGAAATTTTCGAATTGAGTTTTGATGCGGCGGGTAAACAGTTAAACGCGTCCCCAGTCGATCAATAGCCATACTCGTTCCACGCCATAATGAAGTATGGTCAGCAGAATGTGAATGATGATTGCATCTTTCAAACCGACAATTGCGGCGGTCAGAATAAGGGCCGCAATACGAT
>CAWUMH010000159.1:0-3715 GCA_963923565.1 uncultured Alphaproteobacteria bacterium | reverse complement strand
GCCCATGTGGGCGAGGACGCGTCTTCAAAATCGGTCATGAATACGCGTGCGCCTGAATTCAGCGCGTTGATGATCATCTTCTTATCGACGGGGCCCGTGATTTCAACGCGACGGTCAAGAAGATCGGCGGGGAGCGGCGCGACCGTCCAATTGCCTTCGCGCACCGATTTCGTCTCGGCGAGAAAATCCGGCAGCGCGCCTTTATCGAATCTCTTCTGCCGTTCCGCGCGCGCTTCAAGCAGCGCCAGACGGGTCGGATTGAATTTCGTGTGGAGGGCGGCGAGGAAGGCGAGGGCGTCCTTGCTCAGGATCTCGTCATAACGGGGTTTGAGGGCGCCGGTTACGTCAATTGCGGTCATGGTCTTAGTCCAACTCTATGCGGTGTAACTCAAGCGTGAGACGACCGCTGTTCATGGCAAAGTGTAATAAAAGCCTGGGAGCGAAAGGGAAGGGCGAATGTTGGGTTATGACGCGCTTTCCGCCAAAGGTGTTAGGTCTCAGCCCTTCTGATCCGTGAAGACAATTTTCAAGATTATCTCATCGGCCTTTCGCACGGCGCTGTAAAGAGGGTTTTTAGCTCTATTAATCAATAAAATTTTCGAAAACTTTTTCCTTAATTTTTCATCAGGTCCTTACGCGGCTCTGTTTGACTGGCGCTCGGGCGCAGGAGCGTCTTGTGGAGCACAGAAAGGGCTCCACCATCCAGAAGGGGATAGGTCATGAATGATATGAGTGAAGCGCCGAATGGGCGTACGCTGTTCAATATTGACGGCGAAACCCTGATTGCGCGCGCGATTGGCGCGGCAGACCGGATCGAGGCGCACTGCCTCTTTAATTTAGCCGCTGCTCAGGGCGTGCGGGACGCCATAAGGCTTAGAAAAGAACTTGCCGCGGAAATGACACCTACCGAGATCGCGCTCGCCCAGCGGCGTGCACGGGCCTTTGCTGGCCGCCATCATTGAGAATGATCGCCGGTGACGCTGCGGCTTGCCAAATCGGACCAAGTTGGGGCATATCGCGCGTGACGGAGACGTGGCCGAGAGGCTGAAGGCACTCGTTTGCTAAATGAGCATACCCCACAAGGGTATCATGGGTTCGAATCCCATCGTCTCCGCCAATCATCTCAATCACACGCTGATCTTCTGGCGCGTTTTACGACGCTGCTTTAAAGCTCCGTGCGCCGCGACCGCCTGGTGACTTAGACGCCCAAGGTTTGCTCTTTGCAAACCCGCGAGGTTTGCCTGGCGCGCTTGGAGAAGACCCATCGGCCTTGTGCGGCTTTTGACCCTTCGGGCCAAAACGCTTTTTGCCATCGGCATTTTTGGGCGGGCGGTTTGCGCTGAAATCGCGAGCGGCACCTTCAGCGCGGGCAGGGCGTGAAGCAGCGCCGCGATCATCAAAGGAAAACGCCTTGCGCGCTGGTCTTGGTGCATCATGCTTTCTTGGAGCATCATGCTTTCGTGGCGCGTCTTGATTGTGCGCCTCATTAAAGCCGCGACCTGTAGAAAACTTTTTCTTGTCTGCAAATTTTTTCTTCGGTGCCGCGTAATTTACGGCCTGCGTGTCATTCGCATAATCACGCTCTTTACCACGCAGAGGCGTGCGCTCGGTATCACGAGCACGAGTGCGCGCACTTTCGCGCACAGGAGCGCGATCGCTCTCACGCACATGATCGCGAGTCTCGCCTATCGGTGACCATTCTTTGCGTTCGAAAGGTGCATTTCCCTTTCTGGGGCGCGATGAACGCGCATAATCGCGGTCACGCGATCTTGCGCCCGTTTTAGGGGCGCCACTTCGACCGCCGATGCGCTCCGGCTTTTCATGCGGGTTAAGCAAGCGCTGAATCGCGTACCATTTCTTCGCATCTTCATGCGTGACGAGTGAAATCGCGACACCTTCAGCACCATTACGCGCTGTGCGACCGATACGATGAATATAGTCCTCCGCAACTTGCGGCAGATCATAATTGATCACCGTTTCGATATGCGGAATATCAAGTCCACGGGCCGCGATATCGGTCGCAACCATGATGCGGGTATGAAAATTCTGGAACGCTTTAATCGCGCGGTCGCGTTGATTTTGACGCAGATCGCCATGGATCGCATCGGCACTATGATTTTGCGCGCGCAATTTTTTCGACAATCTGTCAGCGCCCGCCTTTGTTTTCACAAAGACGATGACGGTACCTTCATGTTGCTCCAATTGACGGAGCAGAATCGAATATTTTTCGCTCTCGCTGACTTCGATTTTTTCCTGCTTCACAAGTGCTGCGGGCGCATTCGTGCTGCCGGTCGAAATACGAACGGGATTGGTGAGATATTTTCCCGACAATTTCAAAATATTATTCGGAAGAGTCGCGGAGAATAAAAGCGTCTGGCGTTCTTTCGGAATGAACGACAAAATACGATCAATCTGAATACCGAAGCCCATATCGAGCATACGGTCGGTTTCATCGAGAACGAGAAAACGTGTCGCTTCAAGCGATACGCTTTTGCGCAAGAGATGATCGGTTATGCGTCCCGGTGTACCGACGATGAGGCGCGGTGATTTTCTCAGCTGTTCAAATTGATTCATCATCGAAGCGCCGCCAATCAGAAGCGCTGATGGAATGCGTGTTTTCTTACCGATGAGTTGGTGCATCGTCGCCATGACTTGCGTCGCGAGTTCTCGTGTTGGCGTCATCACAAGCGCGTGATGATCCGGATTATCGAGAAGATGCGCGATGAGGGGAATGCCAAACGCACCAGTTTTGCCCGTGCCCGTTTGCGCGGTACCCAAAATATCTTGACCTTCAAGCGCCGGCGGGATCGCAGCGGCTTGAATGGGAGTCGGGGTCTTAAAATTCATTGCCTCAAGCGCGTGAAGAAGCGCAGGCTGCAAACGAAGCCCGTTAAAATTATCCATGAAAGATCCATATAAAAACTGCTGCGCTCGAAGGGTTACTTGAAGCGCAGACAAGCGTTAATAGCGATAAAAGAAGAAAAGACGGTCGATCGCCAGGATCGACCGGAATTCTTTATGCGAGCTTCAGGTTAACCGCTGAAGTCTTGCCCTTTTCAGTCGCGAGCTCGTAGCTCACCTTCTGGCCTTCATTGAGGCCGCGCAGTCCTGCGCGCTCAACGGCTGAAATGTGTACGAACACATCTGCGCCGCCTTGATCAGGCTGAATGAAGCCAAAGCCCTTGGTGGAATTGAACCATTTTACACTGCCGGTCGCCATTGTCGTCTCCTTAAGACTTATCAAGCGTTGCCGCCCTTCACATGAAAGGCGTGAGTCCTCGTTCCCAAGACCGAAAGCGTTGCTTCGGACTTTTTCGGGAAACTCTAATCAAACGCTGACAAAATCAGTTTTTAGGAGATCGTGTATTGTGCCGGAGCACGCTGCTTCACGCAGCCAACATAAGGTAGAGCGAAAGAAACCCGCGCGTCCTATGGCAGGTCATGGGGTATAAGTAAAGCGAAATCGGCGATTTGCTGATTTTGGGAAGCTTCAGTACCCACTTAGGCCGATTTTAGTGCCCGTTTGGCAAGAACATCATCGAGCCAATCGGTCCGCATCTCCGGCACAGAGGACAGGAGTCGCTCCGTATAGGGATGGAAAGGCGGCGAGAAGATCTCGGCCGTGGGACCCTGCGCGATGATCTCGCCTTTGAGCATCACGGCCGTGCGATGCGCGATGCGGCGGACAATGCCGAGGTCATGCGTGATGAAGAGA
>CAWUMH010000158.1:0-3735 GCA_963923565.1 uncultured Alphaproteobacteria bacterium | reverse complement strand
TTGATGACCTGCCTTATTTTCACCTGGGCCAATCCGCATGTTTATATTGATACGGTGATGCTGCTCGGCTCGCTCTCAACGCGGTATACGCCCTTTGAAACGATCTTCGGTATTGGCGCGGCTCTCGGTTCACTTTCGTTCTTCAGCGCATTGGGTTATGGCGCGCGTTTTCTGGCGCCAGTTTTTGCGAAGCCTAAATCATGGGTCATTTTGGAAATTGTTATCGGTCTGACAATGTGGGGCATCGCGATGAGTCTACTGATCACACCCTGATCAATTTGATGTCAGATTTTTGAAGACGTGCGGCGAAAGAGCAAATCTTTTGCCGCTATAATGGCTCCGGCTGTAATCAACAGGCAGGCAACACCGACCGACCAGTGGGCGGGCGCATAACCGGCAACAACAAGCACAAGTGTTGACAGCAGCGGCGATGCATAAGATGCCGCACCAAGCACCATGATGTCACCTTTCTTCACGCCATGATCCCACACATAAAACGCAGCGCCTACGGGGAATAATCCCAAGCCAACAATTGCGGCCCATTCAAGCGTGGACGCAGGCCACACTGTGTCCTCAAAGGTTAAATGACAAAGCATTGCCAGCATTGACGTAACAAGACAAAATCCGGCAACCGCATCCGTCGGCACATCGCCTAGCTTTCTCGACAAAACAGAATAGCCCGCCCAAATCACCGCGCATATGAGCGCAAGAAAATGGCCAGGCTTTAAACCTTCGGAAAGCGAGAGATGCTCGCCTTTGGTGATGACAAGGAACGCACCGATGAGTCCGAGGCAAACGCCAATGAGATGATGAAGCTTTAATTTTTCACCCGGCAAAAGCGCGGACGAGACTACAAGTAACAAAGGCCAGAGATAAGCGATAAGACTTGCTTCAATCGCCGGCGCGGACCGAAGCGCGCTGAAATATACCGCGTGATAGCCAAAGAGACCGCCGATCCCAACAAGCCATGCGACCGGGCTTTGTTTTAACGCGTTCATCGCACCCGGACGAAAAGGCCAAGTTGCGACACCGAGAATTCCACCGATAAAAAAAGTTATCGCTGCGAGCTCGAACGGCGGCACATGTCCCGAGGCGGCGGTAAACAAGGCCAAAACAGCCCACATCAGCACCGCCAAAAAGCCGATGCCTGTTGAAACTTGACGTGACATGAAAACCCTATCCCCAGAGCACCGCGCGCATATGCGCGAGAATGAGTTCAACGCCGCGCTCGCCTAAGTCTTTAGACGCGTCCTTCGCTGATTGCGAATACCATTCCTCATTATTCAATCGCTTCATATCAACCGCTTCCGGACAAAGCGCCATCATCAATGAGGTTTCGCCGATACCCGCATGATCGAAGGGGTACTGCGCGATAATATCCTTCGTCATCAAAGGATGGATTTTGATCCAATTAAACGGATCGCTGCCGGTCGCGTGTTGCGCATAATAATCGGCCATATTTTTATTACCCCACCAACCTTCGCCGCGTTCGCGTTCAATGTGTTCAAAAATAGCTTGTCGACCCGCAAATTTGAAAGCGAGATCGGTCGGCATACCGGCTGTAAAATTTTCAGACTGGTGATGAATAAATCCATGAATATTGCGGAAGCCGATGCGCAATAATCCGCGAAAGAGGGATTTCGCGAAAGGTGCAATCGACTCCGAGTCGACATGCACCGAGCCTTTGCCTTCAGGCGGCTCCACCGCATAGCTTGCCGCGCCATAGTAAAAGGGCGGCAAAATAACAAGTGGCGCTTCTCTCTCAAGACGATCAAGAATACGAATAACCGCAAGCGTATCCATACCGAGACCCAAATGCTCGCCGTGATATTCAAGCACGCCGAGCGGCAGAATAACCGGCCAATTTTTTTCTATCGCTTCGCGCAGCTGATGGGGCAGCATCAATTCATAACGCATGAGAGCAGCCTCTTTCTACAGTATCAATCAAGATTTCGTAGGCGCATAAAGCGCATCGGGCCGACCGCGCGGCTCGTTGCGATAGATCACACCCTTCGGCGATAACATCGCATTGGTCAAAGTGCGCTCCGCATGCAGCATCCGATGGCTTAGAAGTCGCTGCGCATAATCAGCGATAACCGAACCATAAGCGGGATCATCAGCGAGATTATGCAACTCATTAGGATCGCGCGTCAGGTCAAACAACAAAGGCGGCAAGGCTGTGAAATGTACATATTTATAGTGATGATCGCGGATCACATTGAGCGTGCATTCATCCGAAGATACATTAAGCGCCGTTTCATAGCGCTTTGTCACCGGATTTCTGAAATCAAATTCCCAGAACACCGCGCGCCGCCATATTTCAGGCGTTTCTCCCTGAAGCCACGATGCAAGTGAAACGCCATTCGCTTCACTTGGCACGTCACAGCCCATCCATTCGAGAATGGTCGGCATGAGATCAACCGATTCCGTGAGCGCACTAACCCGACGTCCACACGCCGATGGAGAGGCGTGAGGATCTCGAATGATCAAGGGCACATGATTGGAGGCATCAAAGAAACCGCCCTTCCCCCATGACCAATGATCGCCGAGCATCTCGCCATGATCGGATGTGAAGATGATCAACGTGTTGTCATATTCGCCCGTCGCCTTCAAATGGTCGATGATGCGACCGATTTGATGATCCACTTCGGCGATCAAGCCGAAATAGACCGCGCGCATATCTTCGAATTCTTGTTCACTTAATGTGTGGAGATCGAAGGGCGCATCGAAATAGCCGGGAGTCGACATCTCTTTGAGCCATTCGCGCAAATAGGGATGGAGCGCTGCTTCACGCTCACGCGTCTCGCGCCGCACAGGCTTTGGTAAGACATCGCGATCGATCAACTGATCATACGGCGCGGGCGCAATCAAAGGCGGATGAGGCCGCAAAAAGACGGCGTGGATCAACCAGTCTTCATTGCGACGAAGGCGCGTGTAATCAATCACCTTGTCGGCGATATAGGCGGTATCACTGTCTTCCGCTTTATAACGCGCAGGACCACGCCAAAAGCGCCGAGGATCCGTTGTTTCAGGTGGCGAATAAATATCAAACAGCGGCTCGGGCACATCATAGCCTTTGCGCGCGAGTTCTGTGAGCCAACCGGAGAGTGCGCTCTCATTCAACGTCGCTTCGAGTCTGAAGCCGGGCAAGACACCTTCAAAACTTTTCAAGCGCGGATCATCAGGTGCCATCTCGCGCGGATCAGCCGATGAATCTGTATATCCGAAAAGAACGGGATCACGCCCCGCGCGCCGCGCTTCGAGCGCGAGATTGGTGTGTCGTCGATCAAGCGGTGTGCCATTGCGAACCGATCGATGAATGAACGGATAAAGCCCTGTAAGCAAAGTTGTGCGCGCAGGTCCACAAGGCGCCGAGCACGTAAAGTGTTTGGTAAAACTCACGCCCTCCGCAGCAAGGCGATCAAGATTGGGCGTGCGCGCAGCAGGATGCTCCAGAAAACCAAGCGCATCGCCCCGCCACTGATCAGCTGTAATAAAGAGAACCTTGCGCGCAGCCATACCCTTCTCCGAAAACATTCACTTAGCACCGCACGACCTTTTCATGTGCGCTGCACTCTATTTGTTAAAATTTTGAGTTCAACCGAGCCTGTAGAATTTCTGCGCATTCTCGCGGAAAAGCTTACGTCGCTCACTGTCTGAACATGATGCCGTGATGTTATCCAACACATCGAGCCATGCGGTATAAGGTCCTGCGAGCTCCGACACGGGCCAATC
>CAWUMH010000157.1:0-3753 GCA_963923565.1 uncultured Alphaproteobacteria bacterium | reverse complement strand
GTTGGACGCGTCAAAAGATTTGACGGTCAAATCGTTCATGCGAGCGCTTTTCCCGCAGCTGTGGGCAATGAATGCCGGATTGAATGCGGCGATGGCAAATGGGCTGAAGCCGAAGTCATCGGCTTTCTTGATGAATACACGGTTCTGGTGTTAACCGGGGGTCCTGCATCGCTTGTCGCCGGCGCTCGCGTTGAAACAGTACGTCGTGTCGATGTTGTACCTGTTGGCCCAGCTCTGCTCGGTCGCGTTTTTGACGGCGCAGGAAAGCCGCTCGACGAACTACCCGAACCGCTATTACGTGAACATTGGCCGCTCAAAGGAGAGCGTGTAAATCCGCTTCGTCGCCGTCCCGTTCGCGAGCCTCTCGACACAGGCGTTCGCGCCATTAATGCGCTTCTAACAATGGGCCGAGGCCAACGTGTTGGCATTATTGCAGGCTCGGGTGTTGGCAAATCATCTCTGCTGTCGGCCATGGCGCGCTTCACAGAAGCCGATGTCGTTATTCTCGGTCTGATTGGTGAACGCGGACGTGAAGTGGCCGGCATGGTGGAGGAGCTTTCAGCATCGCCAAGCTTTTCAAAGACGATTGTTGTGGCCGTTCCGGCCGATCAATCGCCTGTGTTGCGTATTCGCGGCGTACATCGGGCAACGGCCTATGCTGAATATTTTCGTGCGCAAGGCAAAAATGTTCTCTTGATGATCGACTCACTCACCCGTGTTGCGCATGCGCAACGCGAACTGGGTCTTGCGCTGGGTGAACAGCCCACAACCAAAGGCTATCCGCCGTCTGTTGTCTCCTTGATCGGTCAATTGCTCGAACGGTCGGGTCTTGATGGGGATACGCAGGGTAGTGTCTCTGCAATTTATACGGTTCTCGCTGACGGCGATGATACGACCGCCGATCCGATCGTCGATTCTGCACGCGCGATTCTTGATGGACATATTGTGTTGTCGCGCCGCCAGGCTGAACAAGGCATTTATCCTGCAATCGATCTTTCGGCTTCGATCAGTCGAACAATGGTCGATTGCGTCTCCTCAGGTCACATGGCGCGCTCGCGGAAATTCCGCCGTTTGCTTAGCCTCTATGAACAGAACCGCGACCTGATGATGCTTGGCGGCTATCAGCCGGGTCAGGATCCGGAGCTTGATTTGGCTTTCCAGATCAATCCGTCAATCGTCAATTTCATCAGCCAGTCTACCAATGAACGATCTGGCTTTGTTGAAAGTGAAGCGCGGTTACAGGCCCTGATCCCATGAGCTCCTCGCGGATAACCGGCTTGGCGGCACTTAAGCGCAAGGTCGAATATCGAAAATGGCAAATGGAAACCGGCCGCCTGATTTCGGAAATCCAGCGCCTCGACGAGCGGATCGCACAAGTGGATGCGCTCAAACATATCTATCAGGATCATCTGGCAAAGCCGTCTTTGACGGCGCGGGAGCTGATCGGCATCCGGATCATCAATATGCATCTGAACGACCGGCGGGATCTCGACAAGAACCGGCTTGAGGTTCTGGCGTCCGAGCGGCAAAGGCTGATGGGCATGCTTGCAGCCAAAAAGCGGGAAGTAGACATGCTTGAGGGCGAAACAAAGCGCCTCAAGAGCCGCGAGGCAGAAGAAAAACTCGAAAAACTTCAATCGCTTCTGCCCGCCCGCCGCGTCTGAATTCGTGGCACAGATGTTGCTACCTAAAGTTGTCATATTTTGCCTGCAATCCTAGCGGGAGCGCAGCTATTTGAGGATTTGGATTTGGTTCAGGCCCTATCCGTGAGCACAACCGTTCCGAACGGCCTCGGCGAGACTCTCGCCGCGGACCGCATGCTCATATCCGGGCAAGATTCCGCTATTTTTGATCTAGCTTTGCTGGCTCCCGGCTTGATTTCACCCGATTCGAGCGATGAGATCGCCTTTGACGGCGCCCCATCACCCGTCAGTGCGTCTTTGAACGAAGACTTGCCTCTCAGTTCGAGCTCTGTCGAAATGCCGACAGTCGGCGGAGATTCATCAACGCCTCTGACGAGCGAGCACACAATCAAGGCCCTATCACTCTCAGGCGATCCGCTCCCCGAAGGAGAAACAACAAACAGTGATGCTGCGCTCACACAGGCTCTCGCGGCTCTCGCCGCATTAGAGCAAACAGGCCGATCATCCCTCTCCCTGCAAAAAGCCCGCCCGGATCTTCTGCCGTCAATATTGAAATCACGACTCGGCATTGAAGCTCGGGACAACGATCTGGCTTCGACCGCGCCGGAACACGATGCGACGCTGTCTAAATTCCCGACGTTTTTTTCGACCTCGCAAAAGTTAACGGAAGAGGCGCATTTCGGGATCGCCGAACATCAGAGTCCTGAAACACAGATCAAAACAGTCAAAGACGAGAAACCCAGCAGCATAGCTACGACTTTTGCTGAAAAGGTTACCGTGCTGCCAACAATCGAACCAATGCCGGACCCGGTATTGATTGGGACATCAAAACCGGCAACGACCATCACCCCCGAAGATATCGATTTAACGCTTACGAAGGCGTCGACACCATTGTCCACGCATATATCTGTTCCGGCAGGCATGACCTTTGAAATCATGCCATCTTCAAAATTGCCTCGCGCTGTTATGGTCGAGGATGAAAATGTTCCCTCCATTGACGAGGCACGACGCGAGGACCGCCCCGCTTTCATTGGCGAGCTCGTCGAAACGCCAAAGCCGATTATTCTACCCAATCAACCGATGCCTATTGTACCGCGCGCACCTCTTTTAGATCCCGCAATACCGGTACAGCATCCAGCCCTTGTCTTCACGAATGAAGCAGGGATCGAGTCTGCAAAAATTCTTGAGCACAATTTTGCAATTCAAGCAGCGGTCAAAACACAAATTTCAACACAAGAGCCATTAATTATACCGGCTGCGACCATAACGACAGACTTGGTCCAACCAAATCAAATTGGCATTGGACATTCGCTTCCGAATGAAAATGATCATATCTCCTTTGTGTCGTACGCTGAAACGCGCAACGCTACGGTGAATGAGAAAAACATAGAGCTCGCAGAGGCACCAACTCCTGATTTTTCTGATTTTTTAAAACAGAATTTTGTGCCCACTCACGTCTCGCTTAAAGCTCCGGTACCCATGGCACGTGTCATGAAAAACACCGCGCGCGATGGCATGAATGGTGACGGCCTCATCAGCGCACACATAGAGACAATCGCTGATAAGCGAACGATAAATGAAACATCAAGCGAAGCCGCAACGCATGAGAATGATACGCTCACATCATCAGTTGATGTATCGACAGGCCTTACTGCGGCACTGATCAACACAGTTGTTCAACCAGCCTCCGTTCCCACTTTGGTACAAGAAGCTCACTTATCTTCCGAAGGTGAGCCCACACATGCCGAATCAAGCGCGCGCAATGCAAATCAATTCGGCCTATCCGCGCCCTCTACACCTGACCCATCGGCCGCCTTATCAATGCAGATATCAATAGCCGATGTGTCGCGCAAAATTGAGCAACTTGCCTCGCAACAAGATGCCGAACCACAGACCGAAAATGATTTTTCATCGACAATATTGAACGAGAATTCAGCGTTACAAATTGATGATGTCGATAAATCAACTCGCCACAACGCGGTCTTGTCCGAATTTGATTGGTCCCACGACGCGTCGACGATCAGTTTTGATCAAGACAATGATACTCATGAGTCCCTCCTTGCATTCAAGGATCAATCTGACTCTCATGAATTGATCGCAACATCGACTT
>CAWUMH010000156.1:0-3826 GCA_963923565.1 uncultured Alphaproteobacteria bacterium | reverse complement strand
TGCCCTTGCGCACCGCGACAGTGACTTTCCATTCACCCGCGCGCAAAGTCTTTTGCAACGAATTCAAAACGCGCAAATCGGGCATACCGGCATCGATATTCCATTGCGCTTTCAGCGCCTCGCACAACCGTGTGAAATCGGATGACGGATTATCAATATCGGGCTCAGCAACTTCAACGAAATGCAGACGCACAATCGGTTCAAGCGCAATGGCGCGCGTGTCGGCGCTTTTGCGCACGACCTGACGATGCACTTGGCTTTCCGGCGGCACATCGATCACGACATCGCCGCAGAGTTTTGCCTGACAGCCCAAACGGCGATGCGCACCGAGCGCGCCACGCTTTAACGCATAGCGTTCTTCAACCTGATTCCATTCGGTCAGATGGCTCTCGGCAGAGGTAATACCGTGTTTAGCGAAATCACCTTCGGCAACAAGAATCTGACAGCGGCCGCAAATGCCGCGACCGCCACACACGCTATCGACATCGACGCCGAGTGAGCGCGCCGCCTCAAGCACCGACGTGCCTTCAGCAAAATCACCGCGCTTACCGGAGGGCGTGAAGACGATGCGATGTGTCATGAGATGTTACTCGCGATTGCGACGACGGCCCTCGCGGCCGCGACGGTCACCAGCGGCACCTTCCGCACCTTCCGGTGCGGGTTCGCGATATTTGCGGATCCAGCTCGCGCAATTCGGATCATGACCCATCATCACATCCGCGCCGAGAATAGCTTGAATGTCTTCCGCATGCAGCGGATTCATGATGGCCGATGTCATACCCGCGCCAATCGCCATGGGCATGAAGGCCGCAGCCAAGCCCCGACGGTTCGGGAGACCAAACGAGAAATTTGATGCGCCGCACGTCGTGTTGACTTTCAACTCTTCGCGCAGACGACGCAGAAGATGCAGAAGCTTTGCACCCGCATCATTCAAAGCACCCACCGGCATCACGAGCGGATCGACAACAACATCTTCTTTCGGAATACCGTAATCGGCTGCGCGCTGCACAATTTTTTTTGCAACTTCGAAACGAACATCGGGATCTTCCGAAATACCCGTCTCGTCGTTTGAAATCGCAACCACAGCCGCACCATATTTTTTGACAAGCGGCAAAACAGATTCAAGGCGCTCTTCTTCGCCCGTCACCGAGTTCACCAGCGCTTTGCCTTTGTAAACCGAAAGACCGCTTTCAAGCGCGGCGACGATCGAAGAGTCGATCGAGAGCGGCACATCCGTGACGTCCTGCACGCGCTTGATCGCTTCAGCAAGAATTGCGGGCTCATCAGCGAGCGGGATACCGGCATTGACATCGAGCATCTGCGCGCCCGCTTCGACCTGCGCCAAGGCATCGGCAATAACGCGGGTGTAATCGCCAGCAGCCATTTCGGCGGCGAGCAATTTGCGGCCTGTCGGATTGATGCGTTCGCCGATCATGACGAAACGGCGCTCGAAACCAATAATGACTTCCTTTTTATGCGATGAGAGGACCGTATCGGTCATGATGTACCCCGGGGTCAAAAAAGTGGCGGACGGTGTTGGAATAGTCTTTGGTCAAATATCGTCAGAGATTGCAATCGTCTTGTCACATTCCGACAGAGGACGGCGGCATCTCGCTATCAGCGGCTGTGGCAAAAGCGCGCCGGAAGGGCTGACGGCCCTTCAAGACGCCTGATTCCGTCACGATATGGCCAACGCTTTCCTCTTGGCGGTAGGCCATGATGTGTACGCCGGCGACGCCCTTAATCTCGGAGATTTCCTGAATGAGGTCGATGCAGAGCTTGATGCCCTCGGCCTTCTGATTCTCGGCGCCTTCGATACGCTTGATGACTTCATCGGGAATATGCACGCCCGCGACATTGCTGCGCATCCAACGCGCGGTTTTGGCCGATGGTAGTGGGCCAACGCCGACGAGAATATAGCATTTCTCATCGAGTCCCATATCACGCACTTTGGTCATGAATTGTTTGAGCAAAGGCACGTCGTAGCAATATTGCGTCTGGATATATTGCGCACCGGCGGCGATCTTTTTCGCCAAGCGCAACGGACGCCAATCATAAGGCGGCGCGAAGGGATTTTCAGCGGCACCCAAGAAAAGACGCGGCGGATCGGTGATCTTGCGGCCAGACAAAAATGTGCGCTCGTCGCGCATCGTCTTCATGACATGCAAGAGCGATGTGGAATCGAGATCAAAAACAGGTTTAGCTTCCGGATGATCGCCCGATTGCACGCCATCGCCGGTGAGTGCGAGCACATTGCACACACCAAGCGCTGCCGCACCAAGCACATTGCCTTGAATAGCAATGCGGTTGTAATCGCGACAAGAGATTTGCAAAATCGGCGAATAGCCAACACGTGTGAGCAGCGCACAAATCGCCACGCTCGACATATGGCAATTCGCACCCGATCCATCCGTCGCGTTCACGCCATCCACATAACCATCGAAATGTTTGACGCGCTCATATACATCATCGGGATTGGCACTGTCGGGCGGATTGAGTTCTGCAGTGATTGCAAATTCGCCACGACGCAAGACACGCTCAAGACGTCCACGCGAGGAGTGGCCCGGCAATTCAGGCAAAGGCGAAGCAGGCGTCGGACCAAGATCCGTGGCAGGAATGGGAGGAGACATGGTTACACTCTTACTCGTGTGCGCCTTGCGAGACCGCAAGCCAGGAAGAACGGCCCTTCAAGCGATGATCAATCGGCTTTTGCACATCCATGATCTTGTCGCCCTCTTTCATGAGACGACTGCCTTCCCAGCCCTTGACCCAGACGCACGGCATCTCGGCATAGACTTCGCAATTGCCATTCGCCCGCACGCCACCGCAGGGGCCGTTGCGCAAATTTTTCGGGCAGTTCATCGGGCATGACATGCCGGTTGAGGAGAGAATGCATTGGCCGCACATGCGGCAATCAAACAGCGCGCTCTTGATGGTCTTCTCAACCGCAACCATCGGCTTTTCCATGCGCTCATAACCGATGAGCTTGAACACAGGTGCCAAGCCGCGCAGCACGGACTCGACGATCGAATACGTGATTTCCATGCCGCGTGCATGACGATTGGCCCAAAAGCGCAACGCGAATTTTGATCCGTCGCGCGGTGGCTTTGTCGAGGCTTCAAAGGCAAAGGGAACGCGTGACATTAGTTCGTCTCCTCAAGACCCTGATTTTTGGCAAGCTTGGCTAAACGCTCATTCGGATATTCGGCTTCGAGCTTTGCGGCCCATGCCGATGCTTCCGCCTCAAGATCATCGCTCACATCGACGGGATCCGCACGACGCCAATCGGCGAGATAAGCATCAGTTGATTCTGCACCGGCCTTCATCGCCGCTGCATCAATCGCGGTCACAAAGCGTTCAGGCAATTCGCGCTTGGCGCTGGTGCGCCCTTGTTTCACGATGACTTGCGCGGGCATGTCGCGCCAATAAACGATAATCAGTTGAGCCATGGCTCAAAACCCTCCCGATTTATAAGGGTTTTATACGGCAGGCGCGCGCGAATGGATGCGACCGTTTCCGGTGACAAATGTCTCCAATCCGCCAAGTCCGGTGACACGCATCTCGAAGGCAAGTCCCAAACGTTCAGCCGCCTTGCGCGCTTTCTTTTCCAAAGCGGCATCGGGGATCTGCGCGAGATAAACCACGCGGTTATAATGGCCAAAAATATCGTTGCGGAGCTGCGGGTAACGATCGAGGCCCATGCCTTGAATAATCAGACGATCAAAATGTCGCACCAGATAATCGGTGAGAAAGAAGGAGCCGAGCTCCTCATCCATCAACTGATCAAATTCGCCGGGTTTGGAATAGAATGCGTAGCAATGATCGC
>CAWUMH010000155.1:0-3834 GCA_963923565.1 uncultured Alphaproteobacteria bacterium | reverse complement strand
CCTGCAGCAACGAGAATTTTGGCAAGCACGCCTTCGTCAACCGCTTCGACTTCCATCGTCGCTTTATCGGTTTCAATCTCGGCAATGATATCGCCCGACTTAACCTTATCACCTTCTTTTTTAAGCCACTTGGCGAGATTGCCCTTTTCCATTGTGGGTGAGAGGGCGGGCATCAAAATATCTACCGGCATGGTGAGAAGCCTTCGAAAGAGAATTTTGGGATTATTTCAAAATATCGGTGTAGAGCTCTGACGGATCCGGCTCCGGATCATGTGTTGCGAATTCCGCAGCGTCGTTCACAATTACACGAACATCACCGTCGATTGATTTTAGATCGTCTTCAGTCAATTTCCATTGCTTCAAAAGGCGCGCGCGAACCTGTTCAATCGGATCATGCTCTTCGCGCATTTTCTGAACTTCGTCTTTAGAGCGATATTTCGCTGGATCAGACATCGAGTGACCTCGATAGCGATAGGTTTGCATTTCGAGAATATAAGGACCCTTCCCGTCACGGCACCATTTGATGGCGCGTTCGGCAGCATCACGCACGGCGCGTACATCCATTCCGTCAACTTGCTCGCCCGGAATGTTGAATGAAATACCGCGTTTCGAAAAATCAGTTTGCGCGGAAGCACGAGAAACAGAAGTCCCCATCGCGTAGCGATTGTTCTCGATCACATAGACGACAGGGAGCTTCCACAGCTCCGCCATATTGAAGCTTTCATAGACTTGACCTTGATTGGCTGCACCATCACCGAAATAGACAACCGATACTTGGCCATTCTTCTTATAGCGATTGGCAAAAGCGAGGCCAGTACCGAGCGGTACCTGCGCGCCGACAATACCGTGGCCGCCATAGAATTGCTTTTCGACACTGAACATATGCATCGATCCGCCCTTACCTTTGGAAAGGCCGCCGCGACGCCCTGTGAGCTCGGCCATCACGCCTTTAGGATCCATGCCGCAGGCGATCATGTGTCCGTGGTCACGATAAGAGGTGATGACTTGATCACCATCCTTCTGCGCCATCTCGACGCCCACAACGACGGCTTCCTGCCCGATATAGAGATGGCAGAATCCGCCGATGAGGCCCATGCCATACATCTGACCTGCCTTCTCCTCGAAACGGCGGATCAGCATCATTTCACGATAGGCTTTTAAATCTTCATCTTTGGAAAATTCACGCGGAAGCGCATTTTTGCGCAAAGCCGGTTTGGCCGCCGCCTTCGGTGCTGCTTTTCGAGCCGCCGTCGCCATTGTTCCATCTCCCATTTTTAAACTGTTGATGAAACCTTAACTGAAAATCAGTCGATTGACGAGCCCCAGCTGCATCGATTATGCGTCATGGTAAATTAAAAAATATCAATTATTTCAGCTATTTATATTCATGAACCTAAAACGAGTTCACCGAATTATTGCGATCAAAACCTAAAAATCAGGGCGTGAGCGAAATGACAACATCGGTTGCGCGGCCGCGATTGAGAATAAGCCGTGCGCGCTCTTCAAGAAGATCTGGATCGAGCGAAGATGAGGACAGCATGGCGTTGCGATGTTCAAGAGATGTCCGCTCGCTTTGCAATTGATCACGGTCATGAGTGAGGCGAGAAATCTCGGCTAAAAGCGCATTGCGCGTATCAATGCCGCGACTGCCCGTACGCGCTTCATTGATAAAGAAATAGGCCGCAGCCCCCGATGCGAGATAAAGCGCAAGAGGTAACAAAATGCCGCGGAATCGACGTTTAACGACCATGAGTTGTGTTTGTGCCTCAGTGCAGTAAACAACTCGTTAATTCATTGATAAAACAAAGAAAAAGCCCCCAAAATGGGGGCTTTCCTGATATTCCGAATGAAGCGCGCGTGCCAGGGGATTAACGCAAAGCTTTAATCGCGCTCCGCCCCGCATAACGCGCCATAAGGCCGAGATCTTCTTCGATGCGGAGAAGCTGGTTATATTTCGCCAGTCTGTCCGAGCGGGCAAGCGAGCCGGTTTTGATCTGCCCGCAATTCAAAGCCACCGCGAGATCGGCGATGGTTGAATCTTCCGTTTCGCCCGAACGATGCGACATCACCGAGGTGTAGCCTGCCCGATGCGCCATATCGACGGCCGCGACGGTCTCAGTCAGCGAACCGATCTGGTTCACTTTCACGAGGATTGAATTGGCCACACCTTTTGAGATGCCTTGCGACAGACGCGTGACATTGGTGACAAAAAGATCGTCACCGACGAGCTGACATTTATGGCCGATTTTTTCGGTTACGAGCTTCCAGCCTTCCCAATCATCTTCTGAAAGACCATCTTCAATCGAGACAATCGGATAGGCATCGACGAGCTTGGCGAGATAGTCCGCCTGCTCTGCTATCGAGCGAATTTTTCCTTCACCTTCATAGTGATAGGCGCCATTTTTAAAAAACTCCGTCGCCGCACAATCCATTGCGAGATAGATGTCTTTGCCGGGCTTATAGCCGGCCGTCTCAATCGCCTTCATACAGAAATCGAGCGCGGCTTCAGCGGATGGCAAATTCGGGGCAAAACCACCCTCATCGCCAACATTGGTGTTATGGCCTGCCTTTTTTAGTGCGCCTTTCAGCGTGTGGAAGATTTCCGCACCCATGCGCAGACCCTCCGAGAAGCTCGGCGCGCCGACCGGCATAATCATGAATTCTTGGAAGTCGATCGGGTTGTCAGCATGCGCCCCGCCATTGACGATGTTCATCATTGGAACGGGCAATACGCGTGCCGATGTGCCGCCGACATAACGATAAAGAGGCAGAGTGCTTGCGTCCGCCGCCGCTTTCGCGACTGCCAATGAAACACCGAGAATGGCATTGGCCCCGAGACGTGCCTTGTTCGGCGTGCCATCAAGCGCGATCATCGCGTCGTCGATGGCGATTTGATCTTCCGCCTCGAGTCCGATCAACGCGTCTGAAATTTCACCATTTACCGCTTCAACCGCCTTTAAAACGCCCTTGCCGAGATAGGTCTTTTTATCGCCATCGCGCAGTTCAACCGCTTCGTGAGCTCCTGTCGAGGCACCTGACGGAACCGCCGCGCGGCCCATCGATCCATCTTCAAGCGTCACATCGACTTCAACAGTGGGATTGCCGCGGCTATCAAGAATTTGGCGGGCATGAATATCGATGATCTCGGTCACGAGCGGGCTCCGTCTCAAGCAAAATTAAAGGGGCGATTTCCGCCCCCTCTTACGCCTTTCGTCGAATATTGCAATGCACCAAAAAGGGCGCCTCGATCATATTTCAACCGGCCGCGCTTTGGCTAAGGTATCGAAGGCTTTCAAATCAGAAAGCAGCGCCTCCATCTTGGCGAGTGGCACCATATTCGGCCCATCGGACGGCGCGCGCGCGGGCTCCTCATGCGTTTCGATGAAAACCGACGCCACGCCAATTGATATAGCCGCGCGTGCGAGTACGGGCACGAATTCGCGTTGCCCGCCGGATGACCCACCCTGACCGCCCGGCTGCTGCACCGAATGGGTGGCGTCGAACACAATTGGCTTACTTGTGTCCCGCGCCATAATCGGCAAACCACGCATGTCGGACACGAGCGTGTTATAGCCGAAAGAGGTCCCGCGATCTGTCACGAGCACACGCTCATTGCCCGCGCCCGTAATCTTCGCCACGACATTTTTCATGTCCCAAGGCGCAAGGAATTGACCCTTTTTCACATTGATCACGCGACCGGTCTCGGCGGCGGCAATGAGGAGATCTGTCTGGCGGCAGAGGAAGGCAGGAATCTGAAGAATATCAATGGTTTCCGCGACGATCTTACACTGATCTCTCTCGTGAATATCGGTCAAAACCGGTAGGCCAAGGCTC
>CAWUMH010000154.1:0-3839 GCA_963923565.1 uncultured Alphaproteobacteria bacterium | reverse complement strand
CGGATGTTTGAGACAGCATTCCCATTCAAGCACAGCCCAGCTTGAATAATTATACTGTGCCAATTTCGAGAAGATGCTGGCGAAATCAACCTGACCATCGCCGAGCGAGCGGAAGCGACCCGCGCGCTCAACCCAATTGGCATAGCCCGAATACACGCCTTGACGACCCGTCGGATTAAACTCGGCATCCTTGACATGGAACGCTTTGATGCGTTCGTGATAGATATCAATGAAGTCGATGTAATCGAGTTGTTGCAAGACGAAATGAGAAGGATCGTAATTGATACAGGCGCGCTTATGGCCCTTCACCGCATCGACAAATCGTTCAAACGTTGCGCCATCAAACAAATCTTCGCCGGGATGGATCTCATAACAAACATCGCAATCGACATCGTCATACGCGTTGAGAATCGGCTTCCACCGTTTTGCAAGTTCAGCAAAGGCCGCTTCGATCATGCCATTGGGCCGTTGTGGCCAGGGATAAACAAACGGCCAAGCAAGCGCGCCCGAGAAGGTGACGCTGGCATGAAGGCCTAAATTCTTTGAGGCTTTTGCCGCAAGCATCATCTGGTCAACAGCCCATTCTTGCCGTGCTTTTGGTTTGCCATGCACTTCTTTCGGCGCAAACGCATCAAAGGCTTCATCGAAAGCGGGGTTAACGGCCACCAACTGGCCTTGCAGATGCGTGGAGAGTTCGGTGATTTCCAGACCGTGCTTTTTCGCAATGCCTTTGACTTCATCGCAATAGGTTTTGGATGAGGCTGCCTTTTTCAAGTCAAAGAGACGACCATCCCATGTCGGAATTTGCACGCCTTTATAGCCAAGCCCTGCGGCCCATTTGCAAATTGAGTCGAAGGAATTGAAGGGCTTTTTGTCGCCCGCGAATTGCGCCAGAAAAAGCGCCGGTCCTTTGATGTTGCTGGCCATGGTGTTCCTCCCCTATTTCACTCAATTTTGACGCGCCGGTTTCCGACTGCGATCCCTAATGACACTATTGAGACATCGCTTTCCAAAAGGATCAAGCCCGAATAGTAGGCTGCCGTCGTTAAGGCACGGAATTTTCACGAATTATTCGCTTTTTGCGCTTAGGAACCCGTGTGTTGTCCTGCGTGTTCATAAACTCATGCAGGTTCGCCTTGCGGGAGTTTTTTTGTGGCGCAGATCGAAAAAGATATGCGAGCAAATGCTGCAATGCACAATCAGTGCAGCTGTTGTGTAGGCGCGCGCTGGACACGTCGGTCCGTCTTAACATTTGGCGCTGCAGCTTTGGCGCTTGGCTCTTCCTTGCCCGTTGTCGCACATGAGCATGGCGGTTTGCTTGAGCCCTCACTCAAATTGTCGCTTGCGTCTGATCAGGATCGCGTTGTCGCACTGACGCTCGATGCGTGTTCGGGCGGGTGTGATTACAAAATACTCGACGCTCTGATTGCGTCATCCGTTCCCGCCACTTTCTTTTTGACGGCGCGCTGGATCAAATCAAATCCCGAGGGGCTTCGCCTCATTCTTGATCATCCGAACCTGTTCGCCATCGGCAATCATGGTGCCCAGCATATCGCGGCAGTCTTGGGAGCGTCCTCTATTTTTGGTGTTCGAACGGCCGGTGATATCGATGCAATCAAGACTGAAGTGCTCGACGGCGCGGAGGCAATTCATCGTGCCGTCGGCGTTGATGCGAGATGGTATCGTGGTGCAACGGCGCTCTATAGTCCGCAGGCCGTGCCGCTTATTCAGTCGCTCGGCTTTTCGATCGCGGGGTTTTCGCTCAATGCCGATGAAGGCGCATCGCTTCCGGCGTCATCAGTGAGTGAGCGGATAAAGCGCGCGCGGCATGGTGATGTGATCATCGCCCATATGAATCAACCGCATCGCCCCAGCGGTGCCGGTGTCATTGCCGGCGTCCGCGCATTATTGAATCAGGACGTCACATTCACCAAGCTTGAAAATACGACGCCGGTCCTCGCGTCGCTCGACAGACGCTATCTCTGAAGGGTCAAGCGCGCTTCGGAGGGATCACGCCCTTCTTGAAGATGAAGCAGCCATAGAAGCGCGTCTCTCCGGTCTGGATCACGCAATAGGACTTCTTTGCGCGTTCATAAAAGGCCATACGTTCAATCGTGCCCATGGGCATGGACTTCTTTTCAGCGCGGTCGATTTCTTTTTGAACTTCTTGCTGAACTTTCGGAATTTCATGGGGTGCGCCGACAATTTCCATACGATGTACAGCGTGATCAACGAAAGTATCAAGTGGCATCACGGAGAGAATGGCGCGCACGGCTTCGGCCGCGGTTGTGTTATCAATCCGCAAGAGCTTGCCAAGTTTCGTTTCCCGCGCCACGGAGTCGGATGGAAAATTCGTATCCGCGATGATCAGATCGTCGCCATGCCCCATGGCGCGCAGCGCATAAAGCACATCGGCATTCAGCAATGGATTGATGTTTTTAAGCATGAGCTCTCTCCCCTTCTTTTCTTAAAATCTCCTCGGCCCTATTCGCCGTAAGGTATCCAGATATTTTTCACCTGCACCGCATGATCAAGCCAGAGCGGTCCTTCTGCAAGCGTGGAGTTTGTCCAATCCGTTTCGAAACCATAATCTACAAATGTGCGTTTTAAATTGCCCACAGATGATTTTTCAACAAGCGTGGACAACTCTTTTGACCCGAACGCCCAGAGCGCATCGACATCATCATGTTCCGCCAAAGTCTTTGCAAGTGTCATAGACGAGCCTGTTACGATATTGATCACACCCGCTGGAACATCCGATGTTTCAATGATCTGATAGAAATCCGTAATCGCCAGCGGCGCGCTTTCGCTCGGCACAGCCACAACACGGTTGCCCATCGCAATCAAAGGTGCGACCGCACTAATAAAGGCCAAGAGCGGCGCTTCGTCAGGGCAGACCACGCCGACCACGCCAATCGATTCTTTCATTGCAAGGGCCACACCCCGCAAAGGCGGTTGATGCACACTGCCTTCAAACTTATCCGCATAGGCACCATAGGTGAACAAGCGTTCAATCGATTGCGTGACTTCCTTTTTGGCAAGTGAAGGCGTGACGCCTGTCATTGCGGCAATACGACTTGCAAATTCCGCTTCACGCGCAGAAAGATTTTCGGCAAGATAATAAAGAATTTGTGCACGGTTATGGGTCGAGGCTTTCGACCACCCTTCCGCCGCGCGCGCAGCAGCTACCGCATTGCGAATGTCTTTACGATTGCTTTCACCCACTTCGTCGATTTTCTTGCCCTTCGGTGACAAGATTACGCGCGAATAATTGCCATCAGGGCGCACCTGTTTGCCGCCAATAAAAAGCTTTGCGGTGCGGTCAATGCCGGGCTCGTCAAAGCCACCTTTCATCTCAACAGTCGCAGTCTGTTTTGGCGGTGCTTTGCGCAATTTGCGTTTGGAAAGACCCTTTGGCTTCAAATAAGCAAGCGCGCCTTCGCGTCCGCCCTCACGCCCGAAGCCGGATTCACGATAGCCACCAAAGCCGACACTCGCATCAAAGAGATTTGTTGCATTCACCCAGACAACCCCGCATTTCAATTGCGGTGCAATATCCAGTGCGAGTGCAAGCGTTTCGCTCCATACACTCGCGGCGAGTCCGTAGCGTGTATTGTTGGCAAGCGCCACCGCTTCATCCGGTGTGCGGAAGGTCATCGTCACCAATACCGGCCCGAAAATTTCTTCATTCGCCACACTTGAAGCGGGAAATACATTGGTGAGTAATGTCGGCGGATAGAAACAGCCGCCTTTCGGCAAAGCGCAGTCCGGCTGAAACAAGGTCGCGCCTTCTTTGACGCCTTTTTTGACGAGCGCATCAATGCGGGTGCGTTGTGTGG
>CAWUMH010000153.1:0-3842 GCA_963923565.1 uncultured Alphaproteobacteria bacterium | reverse complement strand
ACAACGTCGCCCAAGAAATCGAGCAATACATAATCAAAGCCCCATTCATGGAAGCCGAGTTTTTCCAAAAGCTCGAAACCGTGAATGATACCGCGTCCGCCGCAACCACGACCGACTTCCGGTCCGCCGAGTTCCATGGCGAAGACGCCATCGCGTTTGAAGCACACATCACCGATGCTTACTTCATCGCCTGCGAGCTTCTTCTTGGCTGATGTTTCAATAATGGTGGGGCAAGCGCGACCACCAAACAAAAGCGATGTTGTATCACTTTTTGGATCGCATCCGATAAGCAAAACGCGCTTACCGGTTTGTGCCATCATGTAAGAGAGATTGGCGAGTGTGAAACTTTTGCCAATGCCGCCCTTACCGTAAATAGCAATGACTTGCGTTTCTTTTTTCACTTCGCCGGTGTGAACGGGATCGGGTTCGATTGCCGCTTCAGAGCGAAGACCAGATTTCAAAGCGTGATTGATTTCGATCGCAGTCATGCAGCTTCTCTCCAATCGAGAATCATTTTGAGACAAGTGGGATCGGTAAATGCTGTGCGATAGGCTTCGGGTGCTTCATGCGGTGTGGCATGATTGGTCACGAGACCATCGAGTGAAAGCTTGCCGTTCAGGATCAAATCCATCACAGCGTCGATGTCAGCGCGTGCCCATTCCGCGGCAATGCGGAAGCGCGCTTCACGCATGAAGGCAGGCGGGAATGTGAATGACAAAGGCGTTTCGTAAAAGCCTGCGAGTGTGATTTCACCGCGCTTGGCCAAACGTGCGATCAATGTATCGAGCAAGGACGGATCGCCGCTTGCATCGCAGATCGCATGATAATCACGACGGGGATCATCAGACGGATCAACAACGGTGTAACCCAATGCGCCATCGCGACGCGTCGTATTTTTTTCCCAAACGATAGGGGCCTCTGCGCCGAGGGCAACAGCAATACGGGCAATCAAGCGCCCGACAATACCGTGGCCAATAATGAGTTCGGGAATCGTTGCGCCTTCACCGGCAATCGCATGATAGGCTGTCGCTGCGAGCGCAATCAAAACACCGCGATCATCAAAAGACTGATCGAGTTTTACAACGCGCGCAGCGGGAACGATGAGATGTTTCGCAGCGCCGCCGAAAAGACCGCGCACATCCTGATAGCAATTGGCGCCGGGTACAAAGACGCGATCACCTTCTGAAAGGCCGACACCTTTGGGGGCTTTGGTGACGCGGCCAACCGTTTCGTAACCGGGGACAAGGGGGTAAGCGAGGCCGGGGAAGGGCGGCATTTTACCAGACCAGAGCAGCTTTTCAGTGCCCGTGCTGATCCCGCTCCATTCAACATCGACTTGAATCGCGTCAGGACCGCCGCTCGTGAGTGCGACAGTTCGTAGGGCCAGGTCACCTGGCTTTTCCAGGACGATGGCTTGAGTTTCCATCACGATTCCCCCCGACAGAGTGAGGCTGGATGACGCCTCCTGAACCTGTCTGAACTGTCACTTTACTATGACACCATAAAACGTCAATAGAACATGACATTTCTTATCCCCCATCAATGTTCGAGGGTCATGACAGAGGTCAGAAGCGGCATCCGGCTTTTGGGGGGTGAGATTTTAGAGAAGCCCGCTTTTCGGGCGATTTTGGCAATTTCGGTGGGGGTCCTGGTTTTCCCTTGCCCCATGGCGGCGAAATAGAGGCCAAAATAGGCATCCATAATGGGCGCAGTGTCAGGAGCGCCTGACAGAGGCTCGGCTAAGATAAGGCGCCCGCCTTTGGGGAGAACCCTGCGGGCTGCTGATAAAATCGTCAGAGCCGAGTCGTCATCATGGTCGTGGAGGACCCGAATGAGAGTCGCGATATCAGCGCCTTTTGGCAATTCGTCCTTCAGAAATGAGCCCTGCGCGATCGTCGCTCGGCCGGAAATGCCATTTTTTTCAAAGGTTTCCGCCGCAATCTCGGCAACTGCCGGCAGATCGAAAAGCGTGAACCGGAGATTCGGGTAGCGCGCGGCTGCCGCGGCGATGAAAGTGCCATTGCTTCCACCAATATCGATCAGATGACGGGCATCAGAGAAATCGTGGAGCGCGAGGATTTCCCGCGCTACAGCCTGTTGAGAAGAAGCCATTAACGCCGTGTATTCAGACACTTGGGTCCGCGCAGCCGGGTTGTTTTCCCCTTCGCCCGCATAGGCCCAATAGCGGGACAGGGCGGTGCCTGACCTTCCACGGAGAAGGCCGATTGGCTCGAGCAGATCTTCATAAAGAAGGGCGTGATGGCGGATAAAGCCCACGACATAGGGGTTGCCACGCAAAGCCGCCCCGTGGATGCCGAGATCATAGACACCGGAGGAGGATGTCTCCAAAAGATCAATTGAAACCGCCGCTTTCAGTAGTCTTTCAAGGTTTTTTGGCTTAAATCCAAGCTCTTGGGCCAGAATTTCGAGGGAAGCGGGTTCCCGCGCCAGCCTTTCGAACAGGCCGAGGTCGAGGCAGGCAGCAAGCGTCTGAGAATAAGTGAAGCCCGCGATCAGATCGAAAAGCGCTTTTGAGCGCGCGCGGGCGATGGGGCGAGTCAGCGGGAAATCGGCGGCAAAGGCCTGAAAGCGCGGGCTCGCAATCATTTGATTGCGCCAACGACGCCAAATATCCGCGAAACCCATAGAATGCGACCCGATTAGGCCGCGACCGTGCGGGCCGACAGTCCGGTTACGAGGCTTTTTGAAACCGCCTCGATCTGATGCGCGAGAGGTCCAGCACCGGGGCAAGGCGGAATCGCTGCGAGGGCCTCAGCCAGAAGGCCCTCGAAACGTTGCATCGCGCCGTCAAAGCCGAAAGCCGCCACCGCATTCGGGCGGTGATGGGTTGCGTCTTGTCCGACGGGTTTGCCTAGCGCCTGCTCCGATCCCGCGACGTCACGTAGATCATCAGCGACCTGAAATGCCTCGCCAATGGCATAGCCAAGCGCCCGCCAGGGTTCCGGCTCGCGCCCGGCAGCTGCCGCGCCCACCATGGTGCAGGCCGCGAAAAGGGCGCCTGTTTTCGCCCGCTGATAGCTGACGAGGTCGATTTTTGGCTCGCATTCCCAGGCCTGGCCGGCTGCGATTCCATTTGGTCCACCTACGGCACTGCCGATAATCCGTACCAAAGGCGCCAATCGGTCGCCATGAAGCGCAAGCCGAATAGCCAATTGCTCGAAAGCCAGAACAATCAGTGCATCGCCAACTAAAACGGCCGTCCGCTCGCCATAGGCGGCGTGGACCGAGGGTTTGCCGCGCCGGAGATCGGCCGCGTCAAAACAAGGCAGATCGTCATGGACGAGGGAAGCGCAATGGAGAAGTTCAATCGCCGCCGCGCCCGAATCGGTCGCGATCGGCAGGGGGTCGCCGCAGGCCATCGCGACGGCGAGCGTCAGGCGCGGGCGGATGCGGGCGCCGCCAGGGAAAACGGCGTAGCGCATGGCTTCGGCTAAAATGGGTGGACAATCCGAGCCGCCTGCTCGCGAGAGCGCGTGGTCGAGTTCGACTTCCAGACGGGTTGCGACATCCATTCCGGCGTCTCCCCTGTTTAAGGCCACGATCTATATGTCTAAATAGATGGTCGCTTGTGACTGTCCAAAAATATTGACATAATCCTTTGAGACACGCAACCGGAGCCCCCCTTATGGCCGAGACACCCATCATCGTGATCGGGGCCGGAATGGGAGGTTTGGCCGCCGCCACGCTTTTGGCGGCGCGCGGCGAGCCGGTTTTGATCCTCGAGCGGCAGTCCGCACCCGGCGGGAAAATGCGTCTGGTGCGCGCGGGCGAGGCCGCCATTGATGGCGGGCCCACAGTCTTCACGATGCGTTCAATTTTTG
>CAWUMH010000152.1:0-3865 GCA_963923565.1 uncultured Alphaproteobacteria bacterium | reverse complement strand
ACGAACGCATAATAAAGAAAATCGCGATAATCGGGTTCCCGTTCGCCTGGAAACAAAAGCCCGCCATGCTCACCTTTAGCATTGGTCCGATAATAGAGATTGGCATAGTGAAGCGCGAAGATCATATGGGTGAAGACCCAAGAGAGCGCGACGGTTGTTGCGGTAAAAATGAATGTTGGCAAGAAAGCCTGACCAGCAGCTTTGCTCGCGCCGAGCTCGGATATGATCGCAAAAAAACTGGCGATAGCGCCGATCATCGTCGAGATCAAAATGATCCAGTCACCCTCATCATAAAGGGCAGCGCGATGCCGGCAATAGGAGACATCGGAGCGGATCATTAAAAATCCTGTCGTGATAACATAGGATAAAGTGATCGCATCCCAACCGAGCACTAAACGCGTAAGGAGTCGTAATGACTCCGGCAAGAGCGCGATGATGAGGAAGCCAAAGCCGATGCTTATAAAGAGACGTGCATGACCAACAATTAATCGTCGAAAAGCCGATTGATGGTTGCTCATGGGCCTAATGTCCTCGGCTTACAATGAAACGCGCCGTTGTCCGCAAAATATCAGCGTCTGCTCCAAAGGAAGAAAGCGCTTCAAGGGCAGTGCGCGCAAGTCGATCGCGTTCGGCCTTTGCGGCCTCAAGGCCTAAGCGTTGAACGAGTGTGCCTTTACCGCGATCAGCGTCTTTTCCTGCTTCTTTACCGAGTGTTGCGGTATCAGCTTCGACGTCCAGAATATCATCGGCAATTTGGAAGGCCGCGCCTACGGCGCGTCCATAGGCCGTGAGCGCAGCGCGCTTCGCTTGGTCCGCGCGGCCGAGAATGCCCCCGGCTTCGACGGCGTAGAGGAGAAGTGCGCCGGTCTTCATCGCTTGCAATTGACGAATGTTAGCTTCGGAGAGCGTCAGCGGTTTGCTGTCTGTTTCATAACGCCCTTCGGCTTCGAGATCGAGCGCTTGTCCGCCCGCCATACCGCCGAGACCTGCCGCGCGTGACAAGCCCATAACCAGATCGAGACGAACCGCCGCGTCCGGATGAATTTCTGGCCGCGCCATCACGTCGAATGCCAATGTCAGGAGTGAGTCCCCGGCCAAAATCGCCATCGCATCATCATAGACTTTGTGAACGGTCGGCCGCCCACGGCGTAAATCATCATCATCCATCGCGGGCAGGTCGTCATGGACGAGCGAATAGCAATGGACGAGTTCAAGTGCTGCTCCGGCGAGGAGAGCGGCTTCAGGCGAGGCCCCGCATAGCCGCGCGCTCTCGACGAGCAAAAAGGGACGGAGCCGCTTGCCGCCGCCCAAAGCCCCATGCCGCATGGCCGCCAAAAGCCGAGTGGGGCGGGTTGTCTCGCCGGAAAGGGCTGACTGGTCGAGAAGCTGATCAAGCAGAGTTTCGATTGCGGCGCCGGTATCCTGAAGCCGCTTTTGAAAGATATCTGCCGTGCTGTTCACTGGATCCGCCCCAATCCCGTCCGGTTTCTTGGTTTGGGCTTGCCCGATGGGGGAGTGCGGGTCAAGCTTCGGCGGTCATTCGTGCAAATTTTCGCGCCAGACGCTCCGATCTTGGCTAGCCAGGTCGTGAGCTTCTCTGTATAAGCCCGGCTTCCGAATTCATTCCGGCATGGTCTGACCGTGCCCTTCAGCCGATCCGACACGGAGTTTCCGATGGCCGTTCCTAAACGAAAAACTTCCCCCTCGAAGCGCGGCATGCGCCGCTCCGCTGATGCGCTTGCTGCGCCGACCTATGTCGAAGACAAGGACTCGGGCGAATTGCGCCGTCCTCATCATGTCGATCTCAAGACCGGCATGTATAAGGGTCGTCAGATTTTGAAGGCGAAGAAAGAAGCCTGAAATCAGGCCGCTTGATCGAGCGAGTCCGCCCGGAATGACGCGCGGACCGCAAGATCCGACTCCATCACTGAAGAATAAGCGGCGGCGCCTTGATAGGGCGCCGTTTTGTTTTTTTGGTCAACGCCGCGCGCGCTTGGACCGGCGATCAACTGCACGAGAAAGCGCGCGTCAGGCTTTGCCGCAAGAAGTGCGGCATGCTTGATGCGATTCTGCTCGTTTGGCGACCGTGGGGCGCTCATAATCCATTCCAGAAATAAAACGGGTGACAAAAAACAATTGGAGCGGTCAACCCCGCTTGCCTTAACATGGAATCCGCAAAGGCGCGACGCGACCCTGATTGAGTGCCGCGCGTATAACACAGCCGTTCAAAATTGTTAACAGTAAGTTAACCTAATAATTAGATGACCTAACGTAATATTACGTTAGGTCAAGCACCGCCCATCCGGTCGAGCTTCTTTTGCATCTCAGCAATTTGTTGCTTTAATGTCGTTAGGTCATCTGAGCGGGATGTTTCACCAGTCGTGGCGGATTTTTCTGCATCGGCCGCTGTTCCTGGGGTTGCCATTTTTGTGAAGGGCGAGAACATCGAGAAAGCTTCGCGGAACATTTCCATGTTCTTTTGGCCGAGTTCTTCCATCATACCAAAGGCATCTTTACCGAAGGTGCTTGCAAATTGATCGCGAAATTTAGACTGATTTTCGGTCAACATCTTGATTGAGTTTTCAAGATAGGTCGGCACAAAAGCTTGCATACTATCGCCGTAATAAGAAATAAGCTGACGCAGGAAATTGATGGGCAGAAGATTTTGCCCTTCCTTGCCTTCCTGATCGAAAATGATCTGCGCCAACACTGATCTGGTAATATCCTCACCGGATTTGGCATCAAAGACAGCAAAATTGTCCCCGCGTTTGACCATGGTCGCAAGGTCTTCAAGCGTGACATAGGTGCTGGTGCCGGTGTGATAAAGGCGGCGATTGGCGTATTTTTTGATGACGATGGGCTGGTCGGTAGTCGTCATAGGGTCTGACTGTCCTTGCTCAATACTCATTCGGAGCCAAAGCCCGAAATACCGGAATTTCAGTCAGTTGGACAGGAAAAACGCTTCAAAAGCAAGCAGTCCCCTAAGAGACTACGACTAAAGCCGTCTAGCTTACATTCCGTATTGGCCTTGACGGACGCCCGAGGGCCCGCGATGAAGATTGAATTCTAAAAATAGCCCGACACATGCAGAGTGGGGCTTTCGACCCGGTCCAGTCCGGGGTCATTCGCGCCAAGGGGGTTAAAATGGCATCCGAAGATATCGTGATTGTAGGTGCGGCTCGGACTCCGGTGGGGTCCTTTAATGGGGCGTTGTCATCGCTTCCCGCGCATGAACTCGGCGCAATTGCCATCAAGGCCGCACTGACCCGCGCTAAGGTTGAAGCCGCCGAAGTCGAAGAAGTCATTCTTGGTCAGATCCTAACGGCAGGGCAGGGTCAAAACCCAGCGCGCCAGGCCGCCATGAAGGCCGGCATCCCCCAAGAAGCCACCGCATGGGGGCTTAATCAATTATGCGGATCAGGCTTGCGCGCGGTTGCCGTCGGCATGCAGCAGATTGCCAATGGCGACGCCAAGATCATCGTCGCGGGCGGGCAGGAATCCATGTCTCAATCGCAGCATGTCGCGCATCTGCGTAGCGGCACGAAAATGGGTGACATGAAATTCCTCGATTCCATGCTCCGCGATGGTTTGCTCGATGCGTTTCAGGGCTATCACATGGGCACCACGGCCGAAAACATTGCCACCAAATGGCAGATCAGCCGCGACGAGCAGGATGAGTTTGCGGTCAGCTCCCAGAATAAAGCTGAGGCCGCGCAGAAAGCCGGAAAATTCCGTGACGAGATTGTCGCCGTGACAGTCAGCTCGAAGAAGGGTGATGTCGTTGTCAGCGAAGACGAATATATTCGTCACGGTGCTACTCTTGAGGGGATGCAGAAATTAAAACCTGCCTTTTCGAAAGAGGGTA
>CAWUMH010000151.1:0-3871 GCA_963923565.1 uncultured Alphaproteobacteria bacterium | reverse complement strand
GTCTTTAATATAGCGTTCGGCAAATTGATCGACAAAATGATAGGCGCCGCCCGCACGCGCTTTGCCAAGGCCGTTCAACACAATCTCTTTGAGGCGCGACATTTCATCGGGACCAAAAGTGACGGGACGTTGCGCGCCCATTTTCACACCCGTCCAGCCATTGTCATTATGCGAGGCGGTCACCATCGCCACACACGGTACATCCAATTCAAATTGTGCGAAATAGGCCATAGGCGACATCGCGAGCCCAATGTCATGGACCGTGCAACCTGATGCCATCAGCCCGTTGATCAACGCCAATTTTATCGAGGCTGAGTAGGAGCGGTAATCATGACCCGTCACGATTTCCGGTTTCACGCCCATTTCGCGGATCAAGGTGCCAAGACCAAGTCCGAGCGCTTGCACGCCCATCAGGTTCAATTCTTTTTCAAAGAGCCAGCGCGCATCATATTCGCGAAAACCCGTGGGCTTTACGAGCGGTGTTGTCTCATAAGAATAAGTATTGGGTGTCAGGGCAGCGACGGGTTTGGGAAACATTAGGGAGCTCATTCTATCACGAGATGAAACGCATTAGGCGTTCCAGTCTTTGAGTTTGGATTCTATGTCAATGGATGAGGGCAGACTGGGTTGCGCGCCCGCTTTGGTACAAGTGAGACTTCCGGCGGCAACACCGCGCGCTAAAGCAGTTGTGAAACCAAAACCGCGATCAAGCGCTGCGGCAAAGGCGCCGCAAAACGCATCCCCCGCAGCCGTTGTATCAACAACCGTCACGGGAAAAGCGGGAATATGCCGGCGCACACCATCGGTCCAGCCCACAGCACCTTCCGCGCCAAGTGTCACAATCGTCGTGAGCTTACGCGCCTCGGCAATCATACGGGCGTGATCTTCCGGCGCATCGCCTTTGAGTCCCATGCCTTTGGCAACAGCTGCGGCTTCATGTTCATTCATGATCAACACATCGACCAGTGCAGCGAGTTCATCAGCAATTTCACCCGCGGGTGCAACATTAAGAATGACGCGCGCGCCTTTGTCTTTTGCGAAACGTGCCGCCGCGATCTGTTCGCGCTCTGGCACTTCGCGCTGCATCAAGAGCACATCTTTTTGACCGATGGATATTTTTGTGAGTGACGCGGCGCGCGCTTCCGCATTGGCACCAGAAGCGACCGTAATCGCGTTTTCACCTTTCGCATCGACGGTGATGAAAGCGGCACCTGTTGGCGCATCCATCGCTTCGGTTGCTGAAAGATCAACACCATCATTACGTAAAAGCGCTAAACCGATTTCGGCGAACGGATCGCGCCCGACGGCACCCACCAAAGCAACAGAAGCGCCCGCGCGTCTTGCCGCGAGCGCTTGATTGGCACCCTTGCCGCCGGGGATCACATCGTAATTCGGGCCGAGCACAGTCTCGCCCGGTTTCGGAATCGCGTTCACGCGCGTGACAAAATCAACATTGATCGATCCGAATACGATGATCATGATTTTGACTTTCGATAGGCGGCAATAAACTGTGTCGCGCGTTTTTTAATTTCCACGGCATCAACGCCAGGTGAGAAGAGCGATGAGCCCAAACCGAAACCCGCAAGCGGCGTTGGGGCATAAGAGGCGAAGCTTGTGTCATTGACACCGCCCACGAGCACCATGCGTGTGGATTTAGGCAGAACAGCGGAAAGCGCTTTCACACCTTGCGGCGACATCAATTCACCGGGAAAGAGTTTGAGCACATGTGCGCCTGCATCAAGAGCGCTCATGGCCTCGGTGGGGGTAAACACGCCAGGTGCCGATACAAGATGTTCAGACACCGCATGCGAAATCACATCGGGATTAGCGTTGGGGGAAACAATCAGTGTGCCGCCCGCATCCATCACTTGATCGACTTCTGTGCGACGATAAACAGTACCGGCGCCCACAACCGCGCGGCCTTGAAGCGCTTTTGCAAGACGTGAAATACTTTTGAAGGGATCCGGTGAATTCAACGGCACTTCGAGAATAGTGATACCCGCCTCAACCAAGGCTTCACCAATCGAAACCGACTCGTCGGGATGAAGACCGCGTAAAATCGCAATCAGCGGGCATCGAGCAAAGGCTTTGTCGAAGTGTGAAAGCGCTGCCATGAGTCGCTCATCCTTTAGGGGTCAGTTGAAACAGGCCTTTGATGAAGGCCGCTTCCGGTGTCATCACATTACAAGTGAGGCCTTTGGCCTTGAGTGCTGTTTTATAATTCTCGGCAATCACACCCTCGGCAATCAAAATGATGGCCTGTGTGTTTGAATAAAGCGCACATGCGTTTTCAATCTCCGCGCCAATCAGAAGGCCCGAGAGAAAGGGCGCGACTTCTTCGCCCGTCATATCGCCCAACAAAACCGCAGTGCGTGCGGCAAAGGCTTGATGGGTGAGGCCGCCACCACGCTTTGCGGCGCGTAAACCCTTTTCGAATCCGCTCTGTGCATCTGGCTCTTTGCGTAATGCGCTTAAAATAGTGTGGCCCAGAAGCGTGGCGTAAAATTCGCCCGTCATGAAGGTTGAAAAGCCGGACATCACACCCGCTTCAACGCTGATCCATTTCGAATGTGTGCCCGGTAAAATCACTAGACCGTTATCAAGTCCCGCACCAAGCGCTAGTGTTTCCTCACCGCGCAACACATCAGGCGCGCCTTGCGCATCGCGTGTTGAAAGCCCCGGCACAAGATGCGCGATGCGACCATTACCGATATCAATCGGGATCATAGCGCGCGCAAGATCAGCCGCAGACGCTGGGCACGCGCGATAGGGCGCTTCTACCCACCCATTGCGGCTACCCACCATACCGGCCATCAACACCGGAAGATCCGGATCGCGCGCGAGCCACATGCCGCAACGGATCGCAAGCACGGCAGGAAAACCGCCGGGTTTCACCGCCTTAATGCCGTCATCGCTTGTGACGCGATCAATCACCGCGCCTGTCTCATCGATCAGATAAGCGCGGAATCGCGTGGTGCCCCAATCAATGCCGACAAAAACGGGTGTGCTCATAATACGATAAAATCAGATCCAGCCGCCATCGACGACATATTGCTGATTGGTGCAGGCGCTCGCTTCATCCGACGCAAGAAACACCGTGACCTTTGCAATATCGGCCGGCACGAGTTTGCGCTTCAAACATTGGCGCGTCATCAATTCCTTCTCGCTTTCCGGCGTGAGCCAGAGAGAGATCTGACGCTCGGTCATGATCCAGCCCGGCGCAATCGCCATGCAGCGGATATTAAATTGTCCGAAATCGCGCGCGAGCGAGCGCGTCAAACCGAGCACGGCTGATTTCGCAGCGGTGTAAGCGGCCATGCCGCCTTGGCCAACCATCCATGATGTAGAACCAAAATTCAAAATCACACCGTGATTGGCCGCTTTCATATCTTCGATCACCGCTTGCGCGCAGAAGAATTGATGCTTGATGTTCACCGCAAAACGATCATCCCAATAATCGGATGTCACCTCTTCCATTTTGTGACGTTGGTCATGCGCGGCATTGTTCACAAGCACGGAGATGGGGCCGATGACTTTCCGCGCGCGCGCAATGGAGGCTTGCAGCGCGGGGATGTCGGTGAGATCGCAATGTTCGAAATGAACGGTCCAGCCTTTGGCTGCGCAATCAGCGACAACTTTTTTTGCGGCGTCGGCATTGATATCGATAAAGGCGACCTTCGCCTTTTGGCGCGCGAAATGATGGACGATGGATTCGCCAATACCGCTACCGCCGCCTGTAATCAGCACGCCTTTGCCTTCGAGGTCGGGATAAATGGCGCCTTTGATGTCGGTCATGGATGTTTCCCCATCATTGAAAGCTGTTGCCCCGAGTGATGGCATAGCGCGCTCGGCACTGTAAAGGCGGCAAAGG
>CAWUMH010000150.1:0-3913 GCA_963923565.1 uncultured Alphaproteobacteria bacterium | reverse complement strand
GTAAGGCTGGCCGACCAATTCATCGCCTTCAACAATATTTATTTTTGGCAGAGCGTTGGCGGCACGTCTAATTTTCTCTTTGGGTGCAAGTACTTCAGCTTCGCCCGACAAGACGGTTTCTGCGGCTTGATTGACGCACTGACAAGCCAATGTCACACGACCTCTATCATGATCTATCGCTGAAATTTCCACGCGCGCCGTAACATGATCGCCGATTTTGATCGGATGCCGAAAACGGAGCGACTGACCGAGATAAATAGTGCCGGGTCCCGGTAACTTGGTGCCTAACAAAGCGGAAACCAAAGCGCCGCTCCACATGCCGTGAGCAATCACGGCATGAAACAACGTCGTCTCAGCGTAGGACTCGTCAAGATGTGCCGGATTAATATCTCCCGATACCGCCGCGAAGAGTTCGATATCGGTGCGTTGAAGCCGTCGACTCATTTCTGCCGATTGGCCAATCTTTAATTCGGACAGAACGAAATTTTCAATTATGTGGTGGGTCTCTGGAGACTGTGACATCGTCGCACCTTTATTCGATCATCAGCGCATCATTTGATTTGGCAATATGTGCCCGGTGCGTCTCCAAGCGTTGGATAACCGGCGTCAGCCTTGCCTTGCGGCGGAAGCGCTCCCGGCTCCGACGAATGCAACGCAAGCCAGGATGCGAGCGAGGGCCACCACGATCCTTCTTGCGGCTCAGTTGTGTTAAACCAAGTATCGGCATCAATGAAGTTTTGATCATGGCGTCGTGTGGATATCCGGTGATGCCGATGCGGATGGCCGGGCTCCGACAATATTCCCGCGTTATGCCCGCCATTTGTTAAAATGAAAGTTGTTTCCGACTCGGTGAGTTGATGAATTTTGAAAACAGATTTCCATGGCGCCACATGATCGCTTTCGGTGCCGACCGCTAAGATCGGCAAACGGAGATCGGTCAGGGATATTTTCTGCTTGCCGACACGATATTGGCCATAGGCCAACTTATTGTCCAAATAGAGATCTCTCAAATAGTCAGCATGCATCTGCGCTGGCATACGCGTTGAATCAGCGTTCCATGCCATCAAATCATTGGCAGCCGGTTTTTCGCCCATATAAAACTCATGGATCAAGCGTGACCATAAAAGATCGTTTGATCGCAGCATTGTGAAGGCACCCAGCATTTGCGAACTGTCGAGATAGCCTCTCTCCTTCATCATGTCTTCGAGCAGAGTCACTTGGGCTTCAGAAATAAAAAGCTTTAACTCACCCGCCTCAGAGAAATCCGTTTGTGCAGCGAGCAGAGTTAATGTCGCAAGGCGATCATCGCCGTCACGCGCGAGGGCTGATGCCGTAATCGAGAGTAATGTGCCACCGAGGCAATAGCCAATCGCATGGGTCTTTTTTGTGTTGGTAATCGTTTCAATCGCATCAAGGGCCGCTTTGGGGCCTTGAGTAAGATAATCTTCCATCGTCAAGTCACGATCATCCGCACTCGGGTTCCGCCAAGAAATCATAAATACGGTGAACCCTTGATCCAAGAGATAATGAACAAATGAATTATGAGGCGACAAATCAAGAATATAATATTTCATAATCCAGGCCGGGACAATTAAAATGGGTTCGGGCCTTACTTCTTTGGTGGTGGGTGTATACTGAATAAGCTCCATTAAATGAGTGCGCGCGACTATTTTTCCCGGTGTTGTCGCGAGGTCTTCACCTAGCCTAAGAGAGTCGACCGTCGCATCGCCTCCTTTTGAATGGTCAATGATTTCATGAAGCGCATTTTCAGAACCCCGAATGAAATTCGAGCCAAATGTTTCGTTGGTTTTTTTAACAATATCGGGGTTTAAAAACGGCGAGTTGGTTGGCGAAAATACATCCAAGAACTGCCGTGTCGCAAAACTCAACGCGTCTTCATGATTTTTTGAAACGCCACGAACACCACTAACGGCACGAAGCCACCATTGTTCATGCTCGAGGAATATGTCGCGGTAAAGACTGAAGGGGTAGGCATTCCATCCATCTGATTGAAATCGCGGATCATGAATGCTCGCATTGCTGTCACGTGCAGGGCCAGATGTGCTTGCAAATTTGAGAGCGGCTTTGGCAGCTTCTTCGCTTAAGAGAATTTGTCGGCCCGGTGATGTGGCAAGATGCATTGCCCAATCGATAAACGCCAATGTTACGGTTGACGGCGCAAGTCCGCCTGTAAGTTTCCCGATCATCACGCGATAGAACCGGTCGAGGTGCAAAGCCCATTCTGCTCGGTCAATTTGGGACGTCTGCTCGGTCATAGCGATCGTCCATCATCAAAGGCATAAATACCAAAAGGAATGTTAAGAGCTAAACAAGATATCATTAATGAAAATCCATTACGACACAATAGAATAGCCCCCATCGATCATATGAATACCGCCGGTCAAATTGCGCGCTTCACGCGATGCCAAAAAAGCAGCAACGGCGCCGATATCGTCGATTGTTGAAAGATGATGTAACGGTGCATCGGCAACAGCCTCAGCCAACAGCTCGTCGAAATGATCTATGCCAGAAGCCGCGCGCGTTGCGAGCGGACCGGGCGAGAGCGCGTGGACGCGAATGGCCTTCTCACCCAATTCGGCGGCTGCGTAACGCACAGAACTTTCAAGCGCCGCTTTGACAGGGCCCATGAGATTGTAATGTTTAACAACATGCGACGATCCGAAATATGAAACCGTGAGACAGGTTCCCCCTTGGCTCATCAAAGGCTCAGCGAGACGGATCATGCGAAGAAATGAATGAACTGAAACATCCATGGCGAGCGCAAAACCTGGCGCAGAGGTGTCAATAACCCGACCATGAAGATCGTCTTTGGGCGCAAACGCAATCGAATGTAAAAGCGTATCGAGGCGACCCCATTGTGTCACAATTTTTGTAAAGAAGGCCTCTGTCTCGCCCGGCTTTGTAACGTCAAGAGGCCCCATTAGTTCGGCGCCGAGCGTTTCAGCGAGTGGTCGCACATGAGGCTCGGCTTTTTCATTGAGCCACGTTATCGCGAGGTCTGCGCCCTGATCCCGAAAAGCTTTGGCGCACCCGAAGGCAATCGAATGCTCATTCGCGACGCCTACAACGAGAATCTTTTGATTCTTCAACGAAAACATAAAAAATCTCCGAATTCGACGCTAACGAGCGCTTCCGCAGCCTTCAATCTCAACTTTGGGCTTATAATTGCAACAAACTACCCGACGGGGGTGAGCATTGATAGCGCAGACTTATGACAGTTTGTTTTCTGGCGCAGGTGATCCCCCGTTTGGCGTTCAATTCACCCCATCTGTCCTCTGTGTCGCAAAAAATGATCCGCGAGCACGCAGGCCATCATCGCTTCGCCGACGGGGACGGCGCGGATGCCGACGCATGGGTCGTGGCGGCCTTTGGTGAGGATGTCAGCATCATGCAAGTTTTTGTCGATCGTCTTGCGCGGGGTGAGTATCGATGAGGTCGGCTTCACCGCAAAGCGCGCGACAATGGGTTGGCCCGTCGAGATGCCGCCCAAAATGCCGCCCGCATGATTGGCGAGAAAGAGGGGTTTGCCATCAGGCCCGATGCGCATTTCATCGGCATTCTCTTCGCCGCTCATCGCGGCGGTCGCAAAGCCGTCGCCGATCTCGACGCCCTTCACCGCATTGATGCCCATGAAAGCCGAAGCGATGTCACCATCAAGCTTGCCATAGAGCGGCGCGCCCCAACCGGCGGGCACATTCTCGGCCACGACTTCAATCACCGCGCCAATCGATGAACCGCTTTTGCGGATGTCATCGAGATAGGTTTCGAAAAATTTGGCCTGCGTCGCATCGGGACAGAAGAAGGGATTGTTATTCACTTCGTTCCAATCCCACCGCGCGCGATCAATTTTATGCGGACCCATTTGCACGAGTGCCGCGCGGATGATGACATT
>CAWUMH010000149.1:0-3918 GCA_963923565.1 uncultured Alphaproteobacteria bacterium | reverse complement strand
TTCGAGCGCACGGCCAAATGCTTCGGAGAGTGCATCCTCTGCAGCAGCAACATCTCGCCATTGTCGTGCAAGATAGGCAAGAAGGCGTCCATAAGAAGTGCGGGCAGCGTTCTCCGCAGCCCGCCTTCCGTATTCTTGAAGACTGTCATCCACGGCTTATCGTTCGGTAGGCAGATGCCGTAGCGGACGCACTTCGACGGCTCCGTGTGCAGCGGCAGGGCAGCGCGCCGCCCAAGACAGTGCTGCATCAAGGTCAGCGACTTCAATGGTGACATAACCGCCGAGCTGTTCTTTGGTCGCGGCCACGGGCCCGTCCTGCACAAGGCGCTTGCCGCCTTCGATCCGCACAGTGGTTGCTGTCGCAGGAGGCATCAGCGGGTCGCCTTTAAGGACAATTCCCGACTGGTAGAGCGCATTCACATAGGCGTTCCATGCGTCCCAATAAGGTCCGGTGCGTTCGGCACTGTCGCGCACTGAGGCGATCTCGGCTTCGTTCTCAAAAAACATAAGCATATATTGCATTTTATTGTCCTCGTCTTTGGTTGCTGAGACGGATTTTCCGGCTCTGCAATACTGACACGGCTCGAGCTTCCGTTAGGACAGGTTTGATAACATTTTTTTGGTGAACAGAAATGCAACCGAACCAAGCGTATATAATGACCGACGCATGGTCCTGCAGAAATCAAAAAGAGAGAAACAGGTTTACGATTTTGGGGAAGATTTAAGGCCGTCGAGGTAAATCAGGACCGCAGCTTCGAGCAGGTCTTCGGGCGGGATGGGGATTGATCTCTGGCTCCGGTCAGGACGGACAAAAAGTCCCGCAATGCCATGAGATAAGGACCAAATATGGAGTGCGACCATCAAAGCCGGCGGTTTTGTGCTGCCCGAATAGCCTTCAAGAATAGTCTCGCAGGCCATGCGCAAGACCTGAAATGACGCGTCCGCCACTTCGCTCAAATCGGGGCGGGCGGCAATCGGTAGGCTTGAGTCGAACATGGTCGCGTAGAGCGCGGGGTTTTCGCGTGCGAATTTAAGATAGCTTCGTCCAACCCGGATCAAGGCTGTTTTGGGATCAGGCTTCCCCTGTTCCCAGGCGGAGAGAAGCGCGGTGCCGAACCGTTCAAAGCCGAGCCGGGCGATATCGGCCAACAGATCATCTTTATCGCGATAATGACGATAGGGGGCGGCGGGGGAGACTTGAGCCGCGCGGGCAAGGTCAGCGACGGTGAAACCACCCACGCCTTTTTGTTCAATCAAATCGAGCGCGGCCGCGATCAATGCTTCACGGAGATTACCGTGATGGTAGCCACGTCGTTCTGTCGAGCTTGACTGATTCCACGCCATGGCCGGTCTTATCCCCATAAAAGGGCGTTCGACGCAACCGCAGATGTTACAAGATTACGCGTTCACAGCGGCCGAATAATCTTCAACGAGGGTGCGCGAGATCGTGCCCGGTGTGAATTTGTAAGGACCGATTTCAGAAACCGGCGTCACTTCTGCGCCCGTGCCGCAGATAAAACATTCATCAAAGCCGGCAAGTTCTTCCGGCATGATACGACGTTCGATCACTTCGATCTGGCGGTCTTTGGCCAAGCCGATCACCGTCTGGCGTGTGATGCCATTCAAAAAGCAATCCGCAATCGGCGTATGAATTTTTCCCCCTTGCGTGAAGAATATATTCGCGCCCGTGCATTCGGCAACGCGGCCTTGCCAATCAAGCATCATCGCATCGGCATAGCCTTTACGCTCGGCGCGATGTTTTGAAATCGTGCAGATCATGTAAAGGCCCGCGGCCTTTGAATCGCAGGGTGCGGTTTGTGGATCAGGGCGACGATAATCGGCGATATCCAGGCGAATGCCTTTCATCTTCTGCGCCACATCAAACATTGACGGCCAATCCCACGTCGCAATCGCAACATGGATCGTTGCGTTCTGTGCTGCAACAGCCATCATTTCGCTGCCGCGCCAAGCCACCGGACGCACATAGCAGTTTTTGAAACCGTTTTTAGCCACGACCAAGTCTTTGGCTTCGTTCAATTGCTTGACCGTATAGGGAATTTCAAAATCGAGAATATTCGCCGAGCGCAGAAACCGTTCCGAATGTTCGGTGGTTTTGAAAATCTTGCCATTATAGGCGCGCTCACCTTCGAACACGGATGAGCCATAATGAAGACCATGGCTTAACACATGGAGCTTTGCCTCTTTCCATTCAACAAGCTTACCGTCGAGCCAGATATAACCGTCACGAAGGTCAAAAGGGATCACGGACATAGGGCGCTCCATTTGTGTTTTTTGGCGGTCTTTTAGCCGCCCCGCCGCTGCGCCGATTTTTTTGGAAAACCTTGCCGTTCCCCGCTCTTCGGTGCAGCGTTCTGGCTTGACGGGTAGCAATGCGCCTGAAATATGTCAACAAGGCTGACGTAATTTTGGGGACAGCCAGAGCGGTGCCCCCAGGGGACAGGATGGCAGGCGTGAGACAGGACGGACCTTTAGCCGCTGCATTGATCCCCGAAGCCGGGGAAACCGAACCGCTCTATGAATTGATTGAGTTGTTGTTTTTTGCCTATCGCGATTTCGTGGGTGATCCTGATCGTTTGCTTGAAACCTTCAGTTTTGGTCGCGCGCATCACCGCGTCATCCATTTTGTGGATCGCAATCCGGGTCTCACCATCGCGGAATTGTTGGACATTCTGAAAATCACCAAGCAGAGCCTCAACCGCGTTTTGAAGGAATTGATCACGCAAGGCTTTATTGAAAGTCGCTTGGGTATTGAAGATCGACGGCAGCGTCATTTGCATCTCACCGAAACGGGGCAAAGACTGGCGCGTGATCTCGCCTCCTTGCAGACACGCCGTATAGCGCGCGCCATATCGGAATGTGGTGCTACCGACGCTCTGGCGGCGCGGCGTTTTTTGAGTGCGATGATTGAGCCGGACTTGCGTCCGTCCGTGCAGAAGATGATCGCGTCGAAAGGACCGCAAAAGTGAACGCGGCCAAACCTCGCACACCGCTTCTCCCCGATGCAGCCCATATTCTGGTTGTCGATGATGACCGGCGTTTGCGCGATTTGCTTGGGCGCTTTTTATTGGATCACGGCTTTCGTGTGACCGTTGCCAAAGACACCGCCGAGGCGCGGGCGCGCATGGGGCTCTTTATTTTCGATGCGCTTATTCTCGATGTGATGATGCCCGGCGAGAGCGGCTTTGATTTTGCCCGCGATTTGCGGAAGACCTCGTCAACTCCGATTTTGATGCTGACCGCACGCAATGAAGTGGATGATCGCATAACAGGGCTTGAGATCGGCGCGGATGATTATTTGCCGAAGCCTTTTGAGCCCCGTGAACTTTTGCTACGCATCAATAATATGATCCGCAAACAAGCGGTACAGACGCCAGCCGTGCAAGAACCACGCGAAGTCATACGTTTCGGCGCATTCTCCTTCCGGATTGATCGGCGTGAATTGCGCCGCGATGATGAGATCATCAGACTCACTGATCGGGAGCGTGAACTCTTGGCGATCCTCGCGCAAAAGCCGGGTGAGACGATTCCGCGTGAAGCGATTGCAGGCGATGATGTTGTGAGCGACCGCACGGTTGATGTGCAGATCAATCGTTTGCGGCGCAAGATTGAAGATGATCCGTCAAACCCCGTGCATCTACAAACTGTGCGCGGGCTTGGCTACCGGCTCTTGGTGGATTGACGCGATGGCAGCCAAAAGAGACGCCCCTTCAACCAACCCGCTGATCAATGCCTGGCGGCGTTTTGCGCGCTTTCTCGCATCGCAAATGCCCAAAGGTCTTTTTGCGCGCGCGCTTATCATCATCATCGCGCCCGTTGTGCTGCTGCAATCGGTTGTCGCGTATGTATTCATGGAGCGCCATTGGCAAATGGTGACGCAACGACTCTCGGCGTCGGTCG
>CAWUMH010000148.1:0-3930 GCA_963923565.1 uncultured Alphaproteobacteria bacterium | reverse complement strand
GTATAGTCATAACCCGTTGTGCCGGAGATGAGGACGAGATCACCATCAACCACGGCGCGCGAATAACCGAACGCTTTTTCAAAGGGCGATTCGGTTGAAATCAGTCGACGCATCATGATCCATGTCTCACTTTAGAAGAGGCGACCAAGCAGGATCAGAACTATAGTTTTGAGTGGGGACATTATTCTCGACGCGACCCGTTGTATCAACCATATAGACACGAGAGCCTGCTGCGCCTGATTGATCGCGGAAGAACATCAGATACCGACCATTCGGTGCCCAAGTCGGCCCTTCATTATGAAAGCCTTCGGTGAGAATACGTTCACCAGAACCATCAGGCTTCATAATGCCGATAGCAAACTGCCCACCCTTCTGTCGTGTGAACGCAATATAATCACCTTTCGGCGACCATACCGGCGTTGAATAACGAGCGCCTTCACCAAATGAAATACGCTTTGCACCGCCCCCCGTTGCCGACATGATATAGATTTGCTGCGTTCCGCCGCGATCTGATTCAAATACAATTTGCGATCCATCCGGTGAGTAAGACGGCGAAGTATCAATAGCATTCGTATCGGTTAATCGTGTTGTGGCACGTGAGCGTAAATCCATCACATAGATATTTGACGCTGAGCCTTTGGCGAGGCTCATCACAACTTTTTGACCATCCGGTGAAAATCGGGGAGCAAAGGTCATGCCTGGAAAATCACCAACAACTTCGCGCTGCCGTGTTTCGGTGTTCATAATATAAACCTTGGGATCTCCATCGCCAAAAGCCATATAGGCGACTTCTTGACTGGTTGGTGAGAAGCGCGGCGTCACAACAAGTTCGCTACCATCGGTGAGATAGCGTGCATTCGCTCCGTCTTGATCCATGATTGCCAAACGTTTCACGCGCTTATCTTTTGCACCGGTTTCATCGACAAACACGACGCGCGTGTCAAAGAAACCTTTTTCGCCAGTGATGCGTGAATAAACGAGATCAGAGATAATATGTGAAACGCGGCGCGTTAATGCGGCGTCAGTTACAAATTGCTGTCCAGTCAATTGCTGTCCGGCGAGAATATCCCAAAGGCGAAATTCGGTTTTGAGTTTCCCTGAGGCGTCTTTTGTTACGCGCCCTGTCACAAGAGCTTGCGCATTAATGGCTTTCCATGACGCAAAATTTGGCGCAGCATCGAAATTGATGGTCTTCTCGATAAAGGCCGCTTTATCGATTGGCTGAAAAATGCCGGAGCGCTTGAGATTATTGCGAATGATTTCGCTCATTTGCGCGGAAGTCTCGGGATCAGATCCAACAAAATCCGCAATCGCAATCGGCATAGGCTGGAAATTGCCCTTATCGACTGTAATCGATAATTCGGCATGTGCCACAAAGGGCAAGAGTGGCGTGGCGGCAAATGCCATGAGAGCAAGAGCTGAAATCAATCGGGCAAAACGCATGACCGGCTTTTCCTTGAAACAAGAGAACGCAATAAATTCGTTAGTTTTAATTCTCATAATCATAACATAGCCTTCATATCGAATGTGACGGCCAAGCTTTTCCAGTCCGAATAGTAAGACTTGAATTGCGGCGGAATGTTAAACGGCGCGCATTGGCGGATCGCGCGGATAGCACTCTCCTCCATCGCCTTCATCGAGGGATCGGAAGAGGAATCGACAGCGACTGGTAATCCGTCAAGTGAACCGTCCTCGCGCAAACCAATGCGAATGATGGGACGCAAATTATCAGCACCCGTCACCCATGCAGGCGGACTCCAACATTTCGTGATCTGATCTCTGAGTAGACCGGACAATTGATCGCGTTGGCTCAAAGTAAGTTTGCTCGCCGTACCGGTTGCGCTTCCGGCTGTCGAGGTTTTTGAAAGCTCGGTGCCGGTGGACGCCATTTTCTGCGGCGTCTCTTTTGACTGCAGCAATTTTTCGAGCGCGTTCGGATCAAAATTCGGCTCAGTCTTTTTCGGGACCTCGGCCGGTTTCGGCGGCTGAGCCTTCTTTTGCTGATCGAGGAGCTTGGCTAATTGATCGGCTTCAAATTTCGGCGGCTGCGGTTTGGGCGGTTCTGGCTTCGGCGGCGGTGCTTGTTTCAATCCGTCAGGTTTCGGCTCTTCGGGAACCGGCTGCGGTTTCACCTCAGGCTTTACCGGTTGGGGCGGGGGCGTTGGCGCTTCCGGTTTTGGTGGCTCGGGTTTTTGTTCTTGCTGTGGCTCGGGTGGTTTCGCGGCCGGCGTCGGGATGTCTTTCTTGGCTTCACCCGAATCAGGCTTGGGCGCCGGTTGGTCGGATAGTTTATCGACTTTGATCTTCGCGTCTGGCTTTACGGTTTTCGCCGTCTTGTCGCCCTTGGTCAGCGCGGTGAGTTCATCGGTCGTGATCATATCGACCGCGATCGACTCCGGTTGCTCTTCAAAATTGGGCGCGGTTGTGAAGGCGATGAGAGTCGCAAGCAAAAGCGCCGCGTGGATCACGGCGGAGAGCGGAACACCAGGTTCGGACCAATTGATCTTCACCTTACGTCTACCGTCATTTCGTTTGCACGGGTTCGTTGACGAGCGCGACTTTCTTGTAACCGGCCGCTGTGAGCGCCGCCATTACCTCAGCCACTTTGCCATAAGCGATGCTCTTGTCACCGCGCACAAAGATCCGTTCCTCAGGTCCTGTTTTGGCAATCGCCTGAAGCTTGGGGATTAGCTCGGTAATGTTCGTCTCCGTATCCATCAGATAGAGTTTGCCATCAGCCTTCAACGAGACGACGAGCGGCTGCTTATCGACATTGAGCGCCGCCGCACCCGTTTGCGGCAGATCGAGCGGTACGCCTGTGGTCAGCATCGGCGCCGCTACCATGAAGATAATCAGAAGCACCAGCATCACATCAATGAAGGGCGTCATATTGATGTCCGCCATCGGACGATGCCTACGACCGCCGCGTCGTCTACGACCGCCGCCTCCACCCGCTCCTGTTGTTGCCATCGCCATGAGTTACATTCCTCCTTCAGCTGCCAATACGCTGATCGACATGGCGAGAAAGAATGGCTGAAAATTCATCGGCAAAGGCTTCGAGCCGACTTTGTTGTTTGGCCGCGCGCGATTGCAACCAGTTATAGGCAATAACGGCGGGAATAGCGGCAAAGAGACCAATCGCTGTTGCAAAAAGCGCTTCAGCAATACCGGGCGCAACAACGGCGAGCGATGTGTTCTTCGAAGCCGCGATGCCCCGAAACGCCGTCATGATACCCCAAACGGTACCGAACAAGCCGATGAAGGGGGAAGCTGCACCAATCGTTGCCAGCACGAGCAGTTTCGATTCAAGTCGTCCGACTTCACGCTGAATGGTCACATCCAAGACTTTATCGATGCGCTGCGTGAGATTCATAAAGGACGCTGCATTGGCTTGTAGTGAGCGTTTCCATTCACCCATCGCGGCCATAAAGACCGCGGCCATATCATTCGTATTGGTGTCTTTCAGCGAATCATAAAGCTCATCAAGCGAACGGCCTGACCAGAACACATCTTCAAAGCGATCCATGGCCGATTGCGTGCGGGCATAGAGCAAAGATTTGTCGATAATGATGCCCCAACACCACACGGAGGCGCCGAGCAATCCCAGCATCACAATTTTGACGACAAAAGCCGCCTGCCAGAACATGCTCCAAAGCGTAATGTCGCTTGTTGCCGCCGCTACACCATTAGCGATGATTTCAGTCGATTCCATTCGTGATGTCCTGTCCTCGCGGCCGATGCGCCGGAGATGTCGGCCATGCCGCGCAAATCCGGCAAAACAAGGGCCGAATGCTTTTGGCCCGTTCGGTTTGATTTAATCAAACCTGTTCAGACATCATCAATGTTAACGGAGTGTTACGATGAGGCCGAAAGGCCTAGATCGATTCAAGTTTTGCCCGAAGTGCTGCAGGCATCCGGGCTGGCTTACCA
>CAWUMH010000147.1:0-3935 GCA_963923565.1 uncultured Alphaproteobacteria bacterium | reverse complement strand
CTGCTGCAAAATTTGTCATCGCTCATCCCCGCCTTTGTCCCGATCACTGTTAGGCACAGCTTAGAGACATTTAGGCGGGGGTGATTTGTGCCAGATCAAATCAAGTCATATCGATTACGTCCGATCAGAAGGCGGAGCGGAACGCTCCGCCATCGATCAGGATATTCTGGCCGGTAATATAACCGGCATGAGCGCTAGCGAGAAAAGCCGCAACTTGACCGAACTCTTCTGCGGTGCCCAACCGCTTCGCCGGCACGCTGTTCATGCGCTGGCGCCGGATCTCATCCTCCGACACAGATTGTTGAGCCGCCGCACGCGCGAAATTACTCTTGATCCGATCGGTATCAAACATGCCCGGTAATACCGCATTGATCGTGACATTCGCATGCGCGACATCGCGCGCGACACCGGCAAGGAAGGCCGTCAAACCCGCCCGCGCGCCAGAGGAGAGATCAAGCCCGCTAATCGGCGTCAAAACAGACGCGGATGTTATATTCACGATACGCCCAAATTTGCGCGCCACCATGCCATCAATCACGCGTTGAATGAGCTCGATGGGCGTGACCATGTTTTGAACAACGCCCGAAACCAAAGCTTCACGATCCAACTCACGAAAATCTCTCAATGCCGGACCGCCATTATTATTGATGAGAATATCAGGCTCACTGCAAGCAGCCAGCAAGCGATCTTGTGTCGCGCGCTCGGACACATCACCAACAACTTCTGTGATTTTTACACCCGTCGCGGCTTTGATCTCTTCGGCGGTCGCGTGAAGGACCTCAGCGTTGCGGCCATTGAGAACGAGTTCGCATCCCGCTTCGGCCAGCGCGAAGGCTGTACCTTTGCCGAGCCCTTTGCTTGACGCACAAATGATGGCCTTACGCCCTGCGAGTCCGAGATCCATGATTTTTGTCCTTAAAAAATGAGTAATTTTAGATTGGTCCGAGCGCTTGACGGCCCAATCGATAAGAGGCCGCACGGCGATGACCTTCCATGCCCTCTGTCGCGCTTTGGCGCGCTGCGGGCGGCGCGACAGCAGCCACGCCTTTTTCATCAAGCCACTGATGTGTGCAGATCTTCAGATAGGAACCCACCCATAAGCCGCCCGTGTAACGACCTGCGGCCATTGTCGGCAAAGTATGATTGGTACCGCAGCATTTATCGGAATAGACAACACTCGCGAGCGTGCCGATAAAGAGCGAGCCATAATTGCGGAGTTTCTTCGCCGTCGCATGTGCATCACGCGTATGAACTTGAAGATGTTCCGCCGCAATCAAATCGGAATAGGCAATCATGGTTGCTTCATCAGGAACAACCGTGATCTCGCCATAATCGCGCCAGGCAGCGCCTGCCACATCAGAAGTTGAGAGATTTTGAAGCTGACGGTCAATTTCCTTGAGCGTGGCGTCTGCGAGCGCTTTATCAGTCGTGATCAATCCAACACGCGTGCGCACGTCATGCTCGGCTTGCGCAAGAAGATCGACAGCAATCATTTCGGGATTGCCGGTTTCATCAGCAAGTGTGAAGATTTCACTGGGGCCTGCGAGTTGATCAATGCCCACAAGGCCAAACACCTGACGCTTCGCTTCATTCACATAAGCATTGCCGGGACCAACAATTTTATCCGCTGCGGGAATCGACTCTGTTCCATAAGCCATCGCGGCAATCGCTTGCGCGCCGCCGACACGAAAGATTTGATCAGCGCCTGAAAGATGACAACCCGCAATCATAGCGGGATGCGCATTCGGCGGTAGACAGGCCACAATATGATCGCAGCCTGCCACTTTCGCAGGAACAAGTGTCATCACAGGTGCTGACAAAATCGGATAGCGTCCACCCGGCACATAGCACCCGACCGTTTCGATCGGGATGACACGGTGGCCGAGATGAAGACCCGGTAGCGCTTCAACTTCAAGCGGAAGAATCGTGGCCTTCTGCGCCTCCGCAAATTTGCGTACATTATCGATTGCAAATTCGGTATCGGCGCGCGTTTGTGGATCAAGTGCGTCAAGGGCCGCGCGCTTCTCGGCCTCACTGACTTCGAAACGCTCGAGCTTTGCGCCATCAAAGCGCTCGGAATAAGCGCGCACAGCCTCGTCGCCGCGCTGGCGCACATCCATCAAAATATCTTTGACGAGCGTTTCAATGGCCGCGTTATCGCTTGCGGCATCGCGTTTGGGGGCTTTGATCGACAAAAGCGAGAGCGGCTTTTTCATTGTGTGACGCGTCATGATGGATTTTCCTAAAAACAAACCACGTAAAGACGTTTCCGTAAATGTTTGAAGCATTGCCCGTGAGGATTGGCAAGTCAGAAGCGATCAAGAATCATAACCCTAACGGCAGATCCGATTTGCCCCTAACGCATGACGTAGCGCTTCATCACCTCAGCTGAAGTAAGATACATCGCAATAATCATCGCAATCACTCCATAGACCGAGAGGGGCAACATCGTAAATCCGAACCACGAATTAAAGACAGAGAGAGGAATAGCTAAAGCGAGGCCCAAAGCGCCAAATGTTGTCATCGCAAGGACCCAATGAGGGTAATCGTTAAAGATCGACCCGCGTGACCGAATGATAAAAATCACAAGGACTTGCGTGGCAATCGATTCAATAAACCATCCCGTTCGAAACGCCTCAACATTCAAGCCGAATCCGAGATAAAGGCTCGCAAAAGTTAAAAGGTCAAAACATGACGAGAGTGGTCCCATCACAAGCGCAAAGCGCGTAAGCGATGACATTGACCAGCGTTGCGGTTTAGCAATCACATCCGGACTAACGCGATCAAAAGGAATGCCGATTTCCGAAAGATCATAAAGAAGATTGTTCAATAAAATTTGTGTGGCGAGCATTGGCAAGAACGGTAAGAAAAATGCAGCCGCTGCCATAGAGAGCATATTGCCGAAATTCGAACTTGCGCCCATGCGCACATATTTGAGAATATTCGCAAAAGTATGCCGGCCTTCTTCTATGCCATCAGCAACCACGGACAAATCTGACTCAAGGAGAATCATATCCGCTGCCGCACGCGCGACACCGGTCGCGCCGTCAACTGAAAGACCAATATCGGCAGCTTTGATACCGGGCGCGTCATTCACCCCATCGCCCATAAAGCCAACAATCTTGCCTTCTTTACGCAGCGCATTAACAACAAGAACCTTTTGATCAGGAGACAGGCGCGCATAGAGATCAACATCACGAACCTGAACGGCGAGCGCCTCTGGTGATAAGTCTTTAATCGCCTGTCCGGTCATCACGACGCGAGATTCGATACCAACCAGAGCACCCAATCGCCCGACCACAGCAGGATCATCACCAGAAAGAATAACCACGCGCACACCGAGCGCCTTTAAGCGTTGGAGCGCTTGCGGAGCGCTCTCTTTCAGCGGATCAGCAAAAGTGCAAAGTCCTTCGAAAACTAAATCGCGCTCATCCTCTGCGACCGGATCTCGAAGAGTCTCAGCCCATGGGCGAGTGGCGACTGCAATCGCACGATAGCCTTCAGTGGCGAGTGTGTGAACGCGGTCCAAAATCTCCTTGCGCTTCGTATCATCGAGCGCGCGGCCCTCATATGAAGCGCAGACATGTATCACCGCTTCCGGCGCGCCTTTCACAATTAAGAGTTGGCCTTCAGGCCCTTCGGCTAAAACAGCCCCAAAACGTCTTTGATAATCGAAAGGATAGCGACCGCGCTCGATCCATCCATGTGCAGCATCAGGAACGGCGCTCACAAGCGCAAGATCAAGCGTTGTCTTATCGCCTCCCAATTGCGCTGCAATAGCAGCGAGCGTCATGACGCGCGGGTCCTCTAAGCCTTTCGCATTAAGTGATTTGTCTAAGACAATTTTTGCCGATGTCAGCGTGCCCGTTTTATCGGTACACAATACATCCATCGCGCCAAGATCGTGAATGGCCGAAAGACGTTTTACGATCACT
>CAWUMH010000146.1:0-3936 GCA_963923565.1 uncultured Alphaproteobacteria bacterium | reverse complement strand
CAGCCACATCCAGAGCTGCAGCCTTCTTGCCTTCGATCCAATTGTACTTGGCCGTCGAAAGAAGGATGAAGTGAATGAGGAGCGCAAGAACAGCCAGCCACACGGTAAGTGCGACAAGCGTTCTGCGGGGGTCGAACATCAGCCAAATGCGCCACATGTTAGAATCCTCCCGTCAGAACCAAGGCCGCCACTGCCAAACGAGGAAGTGAGCGATAATCGCCACAACCACGTAAGCAATGGTGCTGGACATGAACATGCTATGATATTCCTTGGCTTCCGCCTCGGAAAGACCGCTCGAATTGAGCGGGCTCTTGTGATCAGCCATATCGGAAACTCCGGCTGAGGGCCCATTGCTGGAACCCGTTACCGCGACAACCCTCGCGGCGCAGGCCACCTCAAATTTCTTGCGAAATTTTTTGGTGGATATTCATTCCTGTCTTGCGACAGAGATGAATGGCAGGACGCTCACCTCACATGAAGGCGAACGGAATTGAATTCAGCGTCGCAATGCGTGCGACCTTGAAGATGGATTTGCCATCATCGCGCGCGCTCACTGACCAGCGCGAAGCGCGGGGCAACAAACGCGAGAACGCAACAGCGACAAGGAAGATCGGATAAACGGCATAAAACACGAGATTATACTCAAGCCGTGTCTGGTTCTTGTCGGTTCTGGTCATCGACATGATCAGGCTCCTTCCTGTCTCACGAGAAATCGTAATTGATGCGTGAAGGGGCGAGCCATCAGGCGAACTCCTTCCGCGCTTTGTGAACATCATCGATACCGACGCGTCCGCTTTGTCCCTTGCGGGCGAGACGTTCGGCACCATCACGCAATCTCTTTGCTGCAGAGATGCGAATGAGAACGGGTTCTTTTTCAACGATGGCTTCAAGCGCTTGATGCGCGTCATCGTCCCAGACGAGATCTTCGCGCTCTTTCACCGGTGTGGCTTCGACACGATCCATATCGGTGCCGAGCGGCAGAATATTGAAGAGCGCATTGAAGAGCGCGTTGCAGATTTCCTGAATGAGATAAGTCGCGCCCGAATAGCCCATGAAAGGCGTGCCGGTATGGCGGCGAATAATCGCGCCGGGAAATGACGCCGGAATATAGACACCGCGTCCGCCCGCTTCCGCGAGATACATATTCTCGTTGTAGCTGCCGAAGATGATCAGCGGCGCTTTCTCTTTCACGAGTTGTCGGATCGCTTCATTGTCCGTTTTGCCGCCCGATTTGCGCGGAACCGCGAAAGCGCAAGGCAGACCCATTTCATCTTCGAGGAAATGTTTCAGGCCGCGCGTATAGGTTTCATTCGCAACCACTGCGAAACTCGCCGTGCCGAAGAAATCCTGCGTGACTGAACGCCACAAATCCCAAAGCGGCTTGATGGTTGTGTGTTTTTCGCGTTCGATAAAGGGTTCCGGATCAAGACCGAGAATTTCACCTAAAGCCCGCAGGAATTTTGTTGTTGAATGAAGACCAATCGGCGCTTGCAACCAGGGGCGATCAAGCTTTTCGCAAAGCTTTGAGCCGAATTCACGATAGAGATTGATATTGGCTTCCGCATTGGTGAGCTTTTGCACATCGGCAAGATGGCTCCCAAGCGGGAATGTCATATTCACTTCCGCGCCGATACCTTCAACAAGACGGCGGATCTCCGCGAGATCTGATGGCGAGTTGAATGTGCCATAGATCGCACCAATCAAATTGACGCGCGGCTTTTCGCCTTCTTTACGCTTCGGTGCAGGCGGAACGATCTTTTTCTTCGCGCCAAATTCTGTCCAGAGCCACACAAGCGCACGATCAGCGCTCTGCCATTGATCTTCATCGATGGTGCGCGGAAGAAAGCGTTGAATGCCGGTGCCTTGCGGTGTCACGCCGCCGCCAATCATTTCGGCAATCGAACCGGTGACCACAACACTCGGCAAACCGGGATCAAGCGTTTTATGCGCACGCTTCATCGCCGCTTCGGTACCGTGTTGGCCGAGCTCTTCTTCACCGAGTCCGGTGACAACGATCGGCAATTCATGCGGGGGCAGTGCATCGGTGTAATGCAACACCGATGTCACAGGCAGATTTTCACAGCCGACAGGACCGTCGATGATCACCTGCAAGCCTTTGATAGCGGTGAACACATAGACGGAGCCCCAATAGCCGCCCGCGCGATCATGATCGAGAACCAGCATCAGCAAGCTCCTCCGATCATGATTGAATGAGACAGGTGAAGAGTCGTCATGTTGCGGTCGACTCCTCGGCCTTGGCGCGTGCAGCGAGCATCGCCTGATATTTCGCGCGGAATTCCGGATGGTCGCGCGGCACATCTTCCCACACGCCGGCATTCGGTCCGCGACCCACGCCATCGAAGAATTCACTCATTGCATCAAAGCGCGCTTTGTTACCGATCGCGGCATTGATCACATCAGCGAGCGAGCCCGCACCCGCGGGGCCCATCAAAGGTCGCGCTGAAATGAGATTGGTGAAATAGAGCGAAGGAATCGAAAGTTCTTTTGCCTTCTGCACAACCGGCGTTGTGCCAATCGCGAGATCGGGTTTGAAATGCAGAACGGCTGCGACATCATCTTCGAGCGAGGCGCGGTAATTGATCGCGACGCCGCGTGCTTCAAGCCAATCACGGTCAGCATCTGACCATTGTGTCTTCGGGCAAGCGGTGCCGACATAAGGCACGTCCGCGCCGCTCTCGACGAGCAAGCGTGCAACAAGAAGTTCCGAGCCTTCATAACCTGAAACAGTGATGCGGCCCTTGATCGGCTTTGCAGCAAGCGCGCCGCGAATAGCCGGAAGAATAGCATTCTGTGCCGCAGCGATTTTGTCTGATGAAACACCGGCAGCTTGACCAATAGCCGCCAACCATTCCGCCGTGCCATCATGTCCAACAGGTGCCGAGCCAACAACTTTACGACCCGCTGATTCAAATTCACGAATTGAAGCTGTATAAAATGGATGGATTGCGGCCACTGCAGCGCAATCGAAGGCGGCGAAAAGTTCGCGCCATTCGCGCACGGGCACAACGGGGCCAACACCAAGGCCCATCGGCTCAAGCAAACGACCGATTACCACCGGATCAGCGGGGAACATTTCACCAAGCAGCGTAATCGTCGGCACTTTCGCTTTGCCAGCACGCGGGGCCGCAACAGGGCCCTGACGAATTTCATTCGCGGCATATTTCAGCATCGCGCCGGAGAGAATGTCCTTAGCTTCGGCATGGGTGGGCACGCCAAAGCCCGGCACATCAATGCCAATGATGCGTACACCGTTGATCTCTTTTGGTAGCAATTGCAGCGGAACGCCCGATGCCGTTGGCACGCAGAGATTCGTGATGACGATTGTGTCGTATTGTTCGGGGTCTGCGAGTTTGAAGACCGCATCACGAATGTCTTCGAAAAGTTTTCCGGTAACGAGTGTTTCGGAATTAAACGGCACATAACCGACGCTGCGACGCGCGCCATAAAAATGGGATGTAAAGGTGAGACCATAGACGCAGCAGGCCGAGCCTGAAAGAATTGTCGCCGTGCGGCGCATGCGCAAACCAACACGAAGCGATCCAAAGGCCGGGCACATGCTTTGCGGCTGATCATGCGGCCCGAGCGGATAGTCTTCCTTGTAGCGATTGAGAATGTCGCTTTTGCCGGCCGCAGCAGCAGCCTTCTGCAATTCTTCCTTGCCGCCATGACAAGAGAGGCCCGCAAGTGCGGGAGCGACGGATGATTGATCCGCGCCGGCCTGTCCGTTTGTCATGGGTTTATTATTCATGTCCATCACACCGTGTCGTAGACAACTTCGAGAGAGACATTTGATTGCGCTACGCCGCCGCGCATATCTTCTTGGCTTGCAGGCATGAGAACGACATCGCGGCCGACGGTATCGCCTGCGAAGAGTCCCAAGAGTCCATCCTGATCCAGTGGCGTTGGACGCACAGG
>CAWUMH010000145.1:0-4005 GCA_963923565.1 uncultured Alphaproteobacteria bacterium | reverse complement strand
CGGCATTGTTCCCTCAATCGAGGGATGGGCGCGCATGACCGGCTACAACACGATCTTCATCGATGACCGCGACCCGTTGGCGCATGGGTTCCAGGTGACCGACCGCGCAGACGCGGGAAAGCATGGCTGAACCGGTAAAATCGCATAACGTTCTTTGATTTTACCTAGTAAATCGAGCCATTTTAGTGAATTTCACTAAAAATGAAGAAAAAACATAAAAATTTGCTTTTATGTGACAAATCAAAGGCTAATCGATTGTCCCCCTTCTGATCGGTTGCTAAGAAGCGAGGGGGATCTGGATCGCAGGCCGAACCATGCGATCACGACCGAAAATTCGGGGAAGCGGCATGGATTATCTGGCGCAACAATTGATCAACGGGCTGACGCTCGGTTCGATCTACGGGCTGATCGCGATCGGCTACACGATGGTCTACGGCATCATCGGCATGATCAATTTCGCGCATGGCGATGTGTTCATGGTCGGCGCCTTCGTTTCGCTCATTTGCATTCTGATTTTTGGCATCACCGGTTCGACAGATATCGTCATCGGCATTGGTATGTTGATGATTGTGGCTGTCATCGCGATGGCGATCTCCGGAGTCTATGGTTGGGCAATTGAACGTTTGGCCTACCGTCCTCTGCGCGGTTCATTCCGTCTTGCGCCACTCATCACAGCCATTGGCGTCTCGATCTTCTTGCAAAATTTCGTTCAGGAAACACAAGGCGCGCGCGTGAAGCCGTTGCAAGCGCTGTTTGCGGGCGGTTTCACCTTGCATGAAGGCACCGAGTTCACCGTACGCATCACCTATATGCAGATTTTGATCGTGGTGCTGACAATCGTTTTGATGACAGGCTTCTCGCTTTTGATTTCCCGCACCTCGCTTGGCCGCGCTCAACGCGCCTGCGAACAAGATCTCAAAATGACGCAGCTCCTCGGCATCGATGTTGATCGCACCATCTCGATGACCTTTGTCATCGGCGCCATGCTCGCCGCCGTCGCAGGCCTTATGTATCTCCTTTATTACGGCGTCATCGACTTCTTCATCGGCTTCTCGGCCGGTGTGAAAGCCTTTACCGCCGCCGTGCTCGGCGGGATTGGATCACTCCCCGGTGCAATGATCGGCGGTGTGTTGATCGGCCTCATTGAAGTGCTGTTCGCCGCCTATTTCTCATCCGAATATAAAGATGTTGCGGCGTTTTCGATGTTGATCATCGTCTTGATCTTCATGCCACAAGGTCTTTTGGGCCGTCCCGAAATCGAGAAGGTCTGATCGCATGTCAAACGCTCAATACGATCCTTCACACGACAAGGGCGATGTGATCAACGGCATCGTCAGGCGCAGCCTGATTACAGTTGCCATTGCGGCCATCATCTTTGCGCCGACGATCCTTTTGAAGACACAAGTCTCGCAGATATCGAATACGCTGTTCATTCTTTATCGCTGGGAAGGCTTCGCGATTGCTTGCGGTCTTATCTTGCTTTGGCGTGTTCTCTATGAAATCCGCGCGTGGCGTAAGACTCATACGGATCATAAATCGTCTTCCCGCGTGCAATCAGGTGAAAACCGCTTTGGTCATTTCGTTGGCCCCGTCTTGCTCGTGGTCGCAATTGTTCTCCCCTTCATGCCCTTCACGGATCGTTACATCCTCGATATCGGCATTTTGATTATCACTTATGTCATGCTCGGTTGGGGGCTACAGATCGTCGTCGGCCTCGCGGGTTTGCTCGATCTCGGTTATGTCGCCTTCTACGCGGTTGGCGCTTATTCTTATGCTCTGCTTGCGGAACATTTCGGCTTTGGTTTCTGGATGTGTTTGCCGCTCGCCGGTATATTTGCTGCCACTTGGGGCGTTGTTCTCGGCTTTCCGGTTTTGCGGTTGCGCGGTGACTATCTCGCCATCGTCACGCTGGCCTTTGGTGAAATCATCCGCGTTGTCTTGTTGAACTGGCGTGATTTCACCGGCGGCTCGAACGGACTTTCAAATATTCCGCGCCCCTCTTTCTTTGGTATTCCCTTCAACCAAGACCCCAATGGTTTTGCTGCGACATTCGGTCTCGAATATTCATCGCTTCAGCGAATGGGCTTTCTCTACTTCCTCATTCTCGCTCTCGCGCTTCTTACATTCTACATCTCGTCGCGCTTGAGAAAATTGCCGATGGGTCGCGCTTGGGAAGCCCTTCGTGAAGATGAAATCGCCTGCCGTTCACTCGGCTTGAATACCATCAATACAAAGCTCTCCGCCTTCGCGATTGGCGCGATGTTTGGCGGTTTCGCCGGCTCTTTCTTTGCGGCGAAACAGGCTTTTATCAGCCCTGAATCATTCAACTTCATGGAATCGGCAACAATTCTGGCCATCGTTGTTTTGGGTGGCATGTCCAGCCAGATTGGCGTCGTGTTCTCGTCGATTGCAATGGTCGGTGGCATTGAAGTGCTGCGTCAATTGCAATTCCTCAAGGCGATCTTCGGTCCCGATTTCGATCCGAGCCAATTGCGCTTACTCCTTTTCGGGCTTGCCATGATCATCGTGATGCTCTGGCGACCGCGCGGCTTTGTCTCGTCGCGCGCGCCCACCGTCTTCTTCAAAGAAAAGAAATCGGTTGGCTCTTCCATGATTTCGCAAGGACGCGGCTGATATGACAAAACCCTTGCTTACAGTTCGTGATCTCACCATGCGCTTTGGCGGTCTGGTGGCCGTTGATAAATTCTCCTTCGAAGCGCAAAGCGGGCACATCACCGCGATCATTGGCCCGAATGGTGCCGGTAAAACAACCGCGTTCAACTGCATCACCGGCTTCTACAAGCCGAGTGAAGGATCGGTTATTCTGCATCACCCGGCGCGCGGTGATTTCGCGCTCGAAACGATGGAAGATCATAATATTGCACGCGTCGCAAAAGTTGCGCGCACCTTCCAGAACATCCGTCTTTTTGGTGGTATGACGGTTCTCGAAAATCTGATGATCGCGCAACACAATGAATTGATGCGCGCGTCGATGTTTTCGATTGCCGGCATTTTTGGCATGCCCTCTTATCGCCGCGCGGAACGCCAAGCGATTGATAAATCGATGGCCTGGCTCGAGCGCATTGGCATTGCTGATAAAGCGGATGAACCCGCGGCTGCTCTGCCTTATGGCCAACAACGCAAACTCGAAATCGTACGTGCGCTCTGCACCGATCCCGTTTTGCTCTGCCTTGATGAACCGGCTGCCGGTCTCAATCCGAAAGAGTCCGATGATCTGGGCGTGTTCCTGCGCCAAATCCGTGATGATTTCCATGTCGGCATTCTGCTCATCGAACATGATATGAGTGTCGTGATGGAAATTTCGGACCATATTGTCGTTCTAGAATATGGCCGCAAAATTTCAGACGGCACGCCTGCGCATGTTCGCAATGATGCGGCCGTTATCAAAGCCTATCTCGGTGTCGACGAGTGAGAGCCCAGGAGATATCACGATGACAAGGCCCTTACTCCAAATTGAAGGCGTCGAAACCTTTTACGGCCGCAATCAAGCGCTTCATGGCGTTAATCTCGATGTGCGCGAAGGTGAAATCGTTACCATGATCGGCGCGAATGGAGCCGGTAAATCAACATTGATGATGGCGATTTGTGGCGTGAACAAAGTCGCGCGCGGATCGATCCATTTTGATGGCAAGCCCATCCATCTCATCCCACCTCATGAGATTATCAGACTTGGCATTTCGCTCTCACCAGAAGGTCGCCGCATTTTTCCGCGGATGACAGTGTTCGAAAATCTTCAGCTCGGCACCGCAGCCATTGGCCCCGCACATTTCGACGAAGATGTACAAAAGATTTTTACGCTCTTCCCCATTCTTGAGCGTCGTCAATCGCAACGCGCGGGAACGCTCTCGGGCGGCGAGCAACAAATGCTCGCGATCGGGCGCGCCTTGATGGGTCGCCCACGCCTGTTGCTTCTCGATGAGCCCTCGCTCGGCCTGGCGCCGCTGATTGCAAAACAGATCTTCGATACACTTCGAGAACTCAACA
>CAWUMH010000144.1:0-4115 GCA_963923565.1 uncultured Alphaproteobacteria bacterium | reverse complement strand
GGATATCGGAAAAATTGGCTTTGTAGTCCTCAGCGGCGAGACGCCCTGCCGCCAGCCCGCTTGTTCTCACTGACCCCATCGTTGCCCCCTCTTCGATGGCGCCAAATTCCAAAGGATGGAATTTGACCAATTGGTCAGATTTCCGCACGGGTCGCGGATTCTGTCAAGGCGGCTTCACCAGTCCTTTTGGCCGATCCTTTTAGAGAGCCGCGTCTTGTTGAAATTCGCGCGCCAAACGACGCTCGCGATAAATGACGTAAAGACCTGCAGCGATGACGATGAAGGCGCCAAGAAACACAACGAGGTGCGGAATATCGCCAAAGAGAAAAAAGCCAATCGCAACAGCCCAAACGAGGGAAGAATACTCAAAGGACACAATCACCGAGGCATCGGCAAACCGATATGAAGATGTGATTAGAATTTGTCCAATGCCGCCAAAAATTCCTGACGCAACAAGCAACAAAGCTTGTTCTTGCGTCGGCATTTTCCAAACAAGAAACGACGTCGCAAGACCAATCAATGATGTAACCATCAGGAAATAGAAAACGATTGTGCCGGTGCGCTCGAGCTGCGCCAATTTGCGAATTTGAATGGATGAAAATCCGTTGCACAGCGAGGCGGTCAACCCCGCCATGGCGCCCAACGCTGGGCCTTCAGCAAAAAAATCGCTGACATTATGTCCTGAAAAATGCGGAGCGGCCATCAAGAGAGTCCCGGCAAAACCGATTACAATTGCCGCCCAGCGATAGGGTCTTACATTCTCTTTCAAGAGCAAAGCTGCAAGCGCCGTAGCAACGAGCGGCGCGAGATAGCCCAGCGCGGTCGCATCGGGAAGCGGTAAAAAGGCAATTGCGGCAAAGCCAAAATACATTCCGCCAGATCCAGAAATGCTTCTAAGAAGATGACCGCTCAAACGCGTTGTTTTCAGCGCGCCGCGCAATTCGTCGTGCCACCACAGCCATAGACCAAGTGGCAAGAGTGCAAAGAAAGCGCGGAAGAACATCAATTCGCCTATTGGCATATCCGCGCTCGCGAGCTTCACGAGCGTAGACATGATCAGAAACGCAAAGATCGATGCGATCTTGAGCGCAATACCGATTGTCGGGTTGGTGCCGCCACTCATTGAAACAAACTCGGTGTGTTAGATACGCATTGCCGCACAAATTCTTGTATGAATCCATTTGGATTAAAGAAATAGTCTGCCGAACATGGCAGCTCTGCATTGCCATGAGCCGAGGACTATTTTGCTTCGGAATGAAGTCACCCTTCAAAGAGGGATTCAAAAACAAAACTGGCAAAACAGAGAGGCTCTCCGCTTTGCCAGTTCTAATTAGGGGGTAATGTCTCGCCCGAAAAGACCGAGCGTCCCATAACCTTATTCTTCAGACGGACCCTTCAAGGTCAGCTTTTTGTCTTTGCAGAAATCCATCGCGACGGGATCAATTGATGATCCATCTTCGAATTTTGCGGAGACAGTCACATTGCAGTCCTTACCGAGTTTAAGGACCACGGATTTCTTTGGCGCCAAAGGTGCCGCCAAAAGATTAGTCTCGCTTGTGGTTGGCTGAGCCGGCTTGTCCGATGAGAACCAGTTCATCGGCGCGGCCCACCAATCTTGCGATTGTGGCGCGGGTGCCGGAGCCGCAACGACTTCGATCTTCGAGAATTCAACAACAGGAGACGCGCCCCCATTGACCAGGGTCACCGAGACGCCCGCCGGAGCCTTCTTGGCTGGTGCTGCGGGCTTAGTGGTCGCATGAGCCGCTGTAGCTGCAAAAGCCGCGACACAGCTAATCGCGAGATAGTAAGACAAGGACCTCATCGGTCAAACTCCTAAATGAATGAAAGGGCAGGCAACGGCCGATACCACACATTGCCATCTTCGGGCGACCCCTTCCGCAAGGCAAGAAAAAAGCGTTAGGGCCTTGTGATTTTTCCCAATGAAAAACCGAAGAGCGCCGGAAAGCAGGTTCAAGGTGCATCTTCCAATGACCGCGCCTCTTCAGGCACCATAATCGGAATGCCATTCCGTATCGGATAAGCGAGCCGCGCGCCTTCGCTAATCAGTTCCGAACGTGCGGAATCATAACGCAAAGACCCCTTTGTCAAAGGACAAACCAGAATTTCGAGCATTTTTGGATCAGGCGCCGATGACGGCAAAGGGCTTTTTTCGGTCATGATACTCACTGCAGCACAGAATCGGATCCGTCATCACGACGCGCGAGCTCGATTTGCGTAATGGCAACAAGAAGTTCCGCGCGGGACTTCAAATCTTTGGCTTCGAGCAAAGCTTGCTTTTCCCGAACACCGAATGGCGCCATCATCGACAATGCATTAACGAGCGCTTCATTGGACGCGGAATCAATGCCTTTCCAATCAATCGATAGGCCATTGGCCTGAGAAAATTCCCGCAAGGCCGTAAGCACAGACTCACGATCCACCGCGCTTTCACCGGCATGCGCTTCGAGGTCTGTCACAAATTCGTCATATCGCGGCTGGCATTGTCGAAACGGGGTAACCGCCGTCAATTCTTCTTCGATGCGAAAACGGCAAACGCCCGTTAATGTGATGATATAACGATTATCGCCCGTTTCCGCGAATTGCGTGATACGTCCGGCGCATCCCACGGTGAATAAATCCGACGCACGGGAACGAAGACTTGAATCACCATCAGGTTGAATCATGCCAATCAAACGATGCGTGCGAAGCGCCTCATCAATCATTGCAATGTACCGCGGCTCAAAAATATTGAGCGGCATTTGTCCGCGCGGCAAAAGCAATGCCCCCGGAAGCGGAAAGAGAGGCATAACTGAAGGTAAATCGGAAGGGCCTCGATAAATCACATTCATCTCGAACCTCTCACTGAACGGGTTGCCAATACTCCTATTTAACGGAACAGCAGAGCCGAAAGTTTACGACGACCGGCTTTCGTCTTTTCGTCCATCGGACCCCAAGCGTCAAAGAACTGGATCAATTGCTTGCGGGCACCATCATCGTTCCATGCTCGATCGCGTTTGACAATCTCGATTAACGCGTCGACGGCGTCATCATGCTGACCTTTAGCCGACAAAGCGAGCGCGTAATCAAAGCGCGCTTGATGATCATTTGGATTAGAAGCGACCGCCGCTTCAAGACCTTTGATATCGCCGACAGATGACGTTTGCTCAGCCAATTCAAGAGCTGCGCGCGCAGCAACTATCTCAGCATCATTTTGCCGGTCGTCCGGCACAGAGTCGAGATAACCTTTTGCCGTTTCAAGCTCACCTTGATCAATATAGATTTTTGCAAGCGCGCCGATTGCGACTGTATTGCCTGGATCCTCTTCAAGCACGGCCCCATAGGCTTCGATCGCTTGCACCACATCACCGGCTGACAGCACTTGCGCTGCGGCTTCTAAGAGCTCTTTCGTTCCGCCGGCCATCTTGCCCGCGATACGTTCAAGAAACGCTTTGATCTGGCTTTCTGGTAACGCGCCAACGAAACCATCAACTGGCTGACCCTTATCAAAAGCAATGACAGCGGGGATCGATTGAATACCTAATTGTCCGGCAATTTGCGGATGGTCATCGATATTCATTTTGGTGAGGCGGACACCGCCCTTGGTCGCTGCAACCGCCTTTTCAAGCACGGGCGCTAATTGCTTGCAGGGGCCGCACCAAGGCGCCCAGAAATCAACCAGAACCGGCTGCTTCATCGATTCAGCGATAACATCCTGACGGAAGCTTGTTGTTGTTACGTCCTTCGCCCCTGAAGCCGGGCCCGCCTGTTCCTGCAAAGTCATTTTTTGCCTCAACTCACCCCGGGTTTCGCCGGATTACATGTTTAGCGAAACCGTTTTTTTCTCGTGCCCCTGACATAGGCATGGTCCTGCTGCGCGGCAATGCGGCGCGTGGTCCAAAATTCAAGAATCATCTGCCGGAGCGGCTTCACCCACAGTCAGAATGGCGGGTTCATGTCCGGTTTTGACCATAAAGGCTACAAGATCGTCGCGGGCAATTCCGGTGGTCATCGTATTGACGAGCGGATGCACATTAATCCGCTCATGAGCCATCAGGCGCTTATCGAGAATAGCGCGGACTTTTCCGGCCTTGTCATTGAACACCGCAAAAGGCGTG
>CAWUMH010000143.1:0-4117 GCA_963923565.1 uncultured Alphaproteobacteria bacterium | reverse complement strand
AAATGCGATCGATGCAATAGCCCATACCGACACAAGGGCGGATTTCATGCTCGCGACCTTCCGCCACTTTGCGGGCAATATGCGGATCGGCCATATGCGCGCGCGTCATACCGACGAGATCAAGCTTGCCGGATGCCACCGCATGACGCGCGGTCGCGACATCCTGAATGCGGGCAGCATGAAAGACCGGAAATTTCGTGACCTCTTTCACTTCACCGGCAAAATCGAGATGCGGCGCGGAGCGCGCACCCATACCGGGAATCACAGACGAGAGCGCTTCATCCGTATCGATATGGCCTTTGATGATGTTCAAAAAATCAATTTGACCGGTGACGACGATTTTTTTTGCAATTGCCAGACCTTCTTCGCGTGAAAGGCCGATGTCCCAATCTTCATCGACGACAAGACGAGAGCCGACAATAAAATCGGGGCCCACGCGCCTGCGCACCGCATCAATCACCTGCAAGGCAAAGCGCAAACGGTTATCAAGCGCGCCGCCATAGTCATCATCTCGACGATTGGTGACGGGCGACCAGAATTGATCAACAAGATGGCCATACATTTCAAACTCGATGCCATCCATACCGCCTGCTTTGCAGCGCTCGGCGGCATCGGCATAGTCGTTCAAAATGCGCGCAATATCCCAATCCTCAATGATTTTCGGCATTGAGCGATGCGCCTGCTCCCGCACCATGGAGGGCGCAAGCACCGGCAACCAATCTTTTTTATTGTAACTCGTGCGCCGTCCGAGATGAGTGATTTGTATCATCACCGCCGCGCCATGCTCATGCACGCTGTCGGTCAGTGCTTTAAGATGCGGCACAACCTCATCACGGAACAATTCGATATTGCCGAAGGCTTGCGGTGAATCAGCCGACACCACCGACGAGCCGCCGATCATCGTCAACCCGATACCGCCTTTGGCTTTCTCGGTGTGATAGAGCCGATAGCGCTCTTTCGGAAACCCGTCATCGGTATAGGCCGGTTCATGCGCGGTCGACATGAACCGGTTGCGCAGTGTCAGATGTTTGAGCGTGAAGGGTTGGAGGAGCGGATCATTCGACATCGTCAATTCAAACTCTCAATACCACGCATCCGGTACGGCTGCCTTCTTTGCTTCAATCACCGCGCGCAACTCTTCGTCTTTTGCCTGATCAAGTTCCGGCGGCTGATATTCAGCGAGTATCTTCTTCCATTTGCGGTTGGCGCGTTTTTGAATATCGAGCGAACCTTCATCCTGCCATTGCTCGAAGGAATTGTTGTCGGAGGTTTCAAAATCATAAAACGCCGTCTCATAATTCCGCATCGTATGAGCTGAGCCCAAGAAATGTTTACCCGGCTCGACTTCTTGGAAGGCATCATGCGCCAGTGCGTTTTCATCCGTTGGCAGATTGCCCGCAATCACATGATAGGCGCCGCATTGCTCGACATCCATGATGAATTTTTCATAAGACATCGACAGCGCACCCTCTGCCCACCCTGCCGCATGAAGAATGAAATGCGCGCCACATAAAAATGCGGGCCACATCGAATTGGCGCTTTCATAAGCGGCTTGCGCATCGGGAATCTTCGAAGCGCAAAGATTGCCACCGCATCGCAGTGGCACACCCAAACGGCGTGCGAGCTGACCGATGGCGAAATAGCCTAGCGCGGGCTCAGGCGTGCCGAATGTAGGTGCACCGGATTTCAACGACATGGATGAAAGAAAGTTGCCAAGAATTGCAGGTGCACCCGGACGCTCCAATTGCGTGAGTGCGACGCACACCATGGCTTCGGCAAAACATTGCGCAAGTGCGCCTGCTGTGGTCACCGGACCCATCGCGCCGCCCAAAATAAAGGGCACGCAGACAGCCGCTTGATTGGCCGCCGCATAAGTGCGGATGACGCGGCTTGCTTCGCCATCAAGCACGAGCGGCGAATTCGTGTTCACATTGCCAAGAATGACACAGTTCTTGTCGACAAAATCTTCGCCAAACAACACGCGGCAGAGCTCGATGGATTCAGCCGCGCGCGGCGCGGTTGTTACCGAACCCATGAAGGCTTTGTCGGAATATTTGATATGAGAATAAACCATCTCGAGATGGCGCTTGTTTACGGGCAGATCGACCGGCTCGCATACGGTGCCGCCCGAATGATGCAGATAAGGCGTCGAATAAGCAAGTTTGATGAAATTCTGGAAGTCTTCAATTGTGCCATAGCGACGGCCCTTGTCGATATCGGTGACAAAGGGTGAACCGTAAGCCGGAGAGAATACAGTGTTGCTTCCGCCGATCACGACATTGCGTGCGGGATTGCGCGCATGTTGGACAAATTCACGCGGCGTGGTCTTTTGAATGATCGAGCGGATTAGCCCACGCGGAAAACGCATGCGTTGCCCATCAACGCTTGCACCCGCCTTTTTGAAGAGCGCGATCGCCTCATCATCACCGCGAATTTCAAAGCCAATCTCTTCGAGAATTCGATCCGCTTCATTTTCAAGCGCGACGAGCCCGTCTTCGCTCAGCATTTCATAAGGCGGGATCAGGCGCTTGATGTAAGCGGGGGCGGCTTGACCACCACGGCTCTTTTGCCGGGCATCGCGGCCGCCACTTCGGGCGCGTCGGGGAGCGGACTCATTCACCGTTTCTGTGACCGACATACCCCACCCTCCCCGTTACGCATTAACCTCATGCATGGCCGCCTTGATGTGCGATCCGCGTTCTTCTTTTATCTTTACTTGAATCAAACCAATAAAAAACTTGAAAAATTTTCACCGTTGCGCGGTTTGCCAATTATCCGGCTTGAAATAAGGCGCATTGGAGGGAGGCAAGGGCGTGCGGCCCAGAATAAGATCCGACGCCTTCTCGCCCATCATAATGGCCGGGGCGTTGAGATTGCCTGTTGTCACGCGGGGCATGATTGATGTGTCGACAATATGAAGCCCCTCGACACCAATGACTTTCGTTTCCGGATCAACGACCGCCATTGGATCATCAGCGGCGCCCATCTTGCACGTGCCGCAGGGATGATAGGCGCTTTCAACCTTCTTTTTTAAGAAGGCATCAATCTCGTCATCGGTTTGAACGCGCACGCCCGGTTGCAGCTCTTCACCGCGATAGGGATCGAAGGCTGCTTGTGCGAAAATTTCGCGCGTTAACCGCACACTCGCCCGCATTTCAATCCAGTCTTCTTCATGGCTCATATAATTGAAGCACACGCGCGGCTTATCGAGCGGATTAGGTGAACGTAAACGTACCCAACCGCGACTCTTTGAGCGCATTGAGCCGACATGGACTTGGAATCCATGTGCTTCCGCTTTCACGCTGCCATCATAGGCAATTGCAGCAGGCAAGAAATGATATTGAATATCGGCATAAGGCACGCCGGCGCGTGAGCGAATAAAGCCGCAGCTTTCAAAGTGATTGGTAGCACCCAACCCTGTTTTGAAAAAGAACCACCGCGCGCCAATCAATAATTTACCGAGCGGATTCATCCATGAATAAAGCGTCACGGGCTTCGTGCAGGCTTGTTGAAAATAGAATTCAAGATGATCCTGCAAATTCTCGCCCACACCCGGACGATCCGCCAAAACGGAAATCCCCTGCGCGCGCAATTCCTCTGCGGGTCCAATGCCTGAAAGTTTCAAGAGCTGTGGCGAATTGATCGGGCCCCCTGCGAGGATCACCGCGCGGCGCGCGCGGAGTGTGATCACATTGCTCCCGCGCCGATATTCAACACCAATCGCGCGACGCCCTTCGAAAATAATCCGCGTCACTTGCGCGTTGGTAACGAGCTCGAGATTCGCGCGTTTCAGTGCGGGTCGCAAATAAGCCGAGGCCGTGCTCCAACGCTTGCCTTTATGGATCGTGCGATCCATCCGGCCGAAACCTTCTTGGCGATACCCGTTCACATCACTCGTCGCCGCATAGCCCGCTTGCTCGGCGGCTTTGACGAAAATCGAATAAAGCGGATTTTTCATCGGGCCATAGCTGGTATGAAGCGGGCCGTCGCCGCCGCGATAATCATCACCGCCTTCGGCGCGGGATTCGGCACGCTTAAAATAGGGCAACACATGGCGGTAACCCCAGCCTTGCGCACCCATCTCTTCCCAGCCGTCATAATCCTGCGGATTGCCGCG
>CAWUMH010000142.1:0-4129 GCA_963923565.1 uncultured Alphaproteobacteria bacterium | reverse complement strand
ACATCCATAATGAAAGAACGGCGAAATTGTTTTCGCCGTCCTGTTGTCTAAAGCCGCATCCTATTAATCGGATGCGTCAGCAGCATGACTAAGATCAGGCTGCTTCAATCAAAGCGCGTGCTGATGCGATCCAATTATCGCGAGCGGCACGACCATTCAGCTTCAAATCGCGATCAAGCGATGCGGTATCGGCATCATTCAATGCAGCGATTTGCCAATAGTGATAGACACCGGCTTCATTGAGCTTCTGTTCAAGCTGCGGGCCGATACCCGAGATTTTCTTCAAGTCATCAGGTGCGCCGCGTGGGGCAGCCAAACGCTCAAAGGCGTCGCCCGAATAGGCAGGCAATTCAGCCGGAAGCGCTTCAACAACAGGCTTCTCGAAGGCGCCGACATCAACGCCTGCTGAACCCTGACCGCGTGAAATGCCGTCAATAGCGGCACGAGCGATGAGATCGCAATAGAGAGCAATCGCACGACCCGCGTCATCATTGCCCGGAATCGGGAATGTGATGCCGTCCGGATCGCAATTCGTATCGATAATTGCCGCGACCGGAATGTTAAGACGACGTGCTTCCTGAATGGCGAGCTGTTCTTTGTTGGTATCGATCACGAAAATGAGATCGGGTGTGCCGCCCATCTCACGGATACCACCGAGAGCGCGCTCAAGCTTTTCTCTTTCGCGCGACATCATGAGACGTTCTTTTTTCGTCAAGCCCTGAACGCCTGATGCCAACATCTCATCAATCTTGCGCAAGCGCTGAATTGAACCAGAGATCGTCTTCCAGTTGGTGAGCATGCCACCGAGCCAACGCGAGTTGACATAATACTGAGCCGAACGCTTCGCCGCATCGGCCACGAGTTCGGAGGCCTGACGCTTCGTACCAACGAACAACACGCGACCGCCGTTAGCGACCGTGTCAGACACAGCCTGCAAAGCGCGATGAAGCATCGGCACAGTCTGCGCGAGATCGATGATGTGAATATTGTTACGAGTGCCAAAGATGAATTGTTGCATCTTCGGATTCCAACGATGGGCTTGGTGACCGAAATGGGCACCGGCCTCAAGCAATTGGCGCATGGAAAAATCTGGCAAAGCCATTGGGTATTCTCCGGTTATGTCCTCTGCAGGGGATGTGAACCGCCCCTCATGAGCGGTCACCGGAAAGGACCCGAAAGCCCAGTCCCTGCATGTGTGATGGGGCGTGCTATACTGGCGAAGCTTTGAATTGGCAAGGCCGAAACTGCAGATTCCGTCGTAAAATCAAGCGTGTTCGACCGCGAGAACCCCCGGAAGGGTACGAAGCAGTCCGGCGATCTGTGGCGTTGCATGAAACCGGCCAGGTAGTTTCATCTCGACCTCGCGGCCCCCGCCTTCGACCGGGATAATCAGCGAGATTTCGCCGTCTCCCTTGGCCTTGAGAGCGCCCGCGACCTCGGAAATTGCCTTTTCATCGCCAATTGTCACCCGAAGTGCGGTGGGGAGTTTCGCTGCCGCCTTTTCAAGGGATTCGGCCCCATTGATCCGCAAACGGACATCCTCACCCTCGACCTGCGCCTGGACCGTCAGGATGACGGCCTGGCCCGGCTCCAGAATGTCGCGATAATGATTAAGGCCTTCTTGGAAAATGATGGCCTCGAAATGGCCTGTCCGATCTGAGAGCGCGAGAATTCCCATTTTCGAGCCGGATTTCGTCCGCCGTTCGGTGCGGTCCAAAACGGTCGCCGCAATGCGGCCGGCTGGTGCACCGGCGCGCGCCGCACGAGCCAATTCAGTGTAAGTCTGAAGCCGCAACCTTTTCAGAATTGTCGCATAGTCATCAAGCGGATGACCCGAGAGGAAGAACCCGATCGCGTCATACTCCCGTTGGAGACGTTCGGAAGCGAGCCACGGCTTATGCGGCGGAATGCGCAGGGGCTCTTTCTCGCCCATCGATCCGAAAATATCACCCTGCCCGGCGCTCGCTTCATCTTGCGAGCGGTTCGCGAGTGCCAAAATCTGATCAACAGACGCAAAGGCGCGTGCGCGATCTTTTTCAAGCTCATCAAGAGCACCGGCCGCAATCAAACTTTCCAAGGTCTTCTTGTTGACGAGACGCGGATTAATCCGTCGCGCGAGATCGCCGAGATCTTTGAAAGGTTGCTTCGCACGCGCTGTAACCAGACTTTCAACCGCCTGTTGACCCACACCCTTAATGGCTGCCAACGCATAGCGGATCGACAATTGACCATCAGGGTCAGCATGCACATCAAACACAACGCCCGATTTATTGACCGATGGCGGATCAACTCTAAAACCAAGACGCTGCGCTTCACGGCGGAATTCTGAAAGCTTGTCGGTATTGGATAGATCAAGCGTCATGGATGCCGCGAGAAACTCGACGGGATAATTCGCTTTCAAATAAGCAGTTTGATAAGCCACAAGCGCATAAGCAGCAGCATGACTCTTGTTGAACCCGTAGTCAGCGAATTTTGCGAGAAGATCAAAAATTTCGTCGGCGATCTTTTCTTCTAATCCACGCTCAACCGCACCCGAAACAAAGCGCTCGCGCTGTGCATCCATCTCCTTCTTGATCTTCTTACCCATCGCGCGACGCAAAAGATCGGCTTCACCGAGTGAATAGCCAGAAAGAATCTGCGCAATCTGCATCACCTGTTCTTGATAGATGATGACGCCATAAGTCTCTTTCAAAGAGACTTCGAGTTTGGGATGAAGATAATCAGGCTTTTCTTTGCCGTTCTTTCTCGCGTTATAAACCGGAATATTCGCCATGGGGCCTGGTCGATAAAGCGCTACAAGCGCAATAATATCTTCGAAACGGTCCGCGCGCATTTCGGCAAGCGCTTTACGCATGCCTACACTTTCAAGCTGGAACACGCCGACTGTCTCACCACGCCCGAGCATGTCGAAGGTGCGCGTGTCATCAAGGGGGATCGTTGCAAGATCAAGCTCAACACCACGGCTACGCAAAAGCTGAACAGCCTTCTGCAAGACTGTCAGCGTTTTCAATCCAAGAAAGTCGAATTTAACGAGGCCCGCTGATTCAACCCATTTCATATTGAATTGGGTCACCAACATGTCCGACTTCGGGTCGCGATAAAGCGGCACAAGTTGTTCAAGCGGCCGGTCACCGATCACAAGGCCCGCCGCATGCGTTGACGCGTGACGGTGCAAGCCTTCAAGAAGTAACGCCATATCAAGCAGACGTTTTACGGTCGGGTCTTCATCAGCCGCCGCACGCAATCTTTGCTCGGTTGCAATGGCTTGTTCAAGCGTTACGGGATTTGCAGGATTTTGCGGAACGAGTTTGGTGAGCTTATCGACTTGGCCATAAGGCATTTCAAGAACACGGCCGACGTCACGCAACACGCCGCGCGCTTGCAATGTGCCGAATGTGATGATTTGCGCAACACGATCCGCACCATATTTATCACGAACATAGCGGATGACTTCATCGCGACGATCCTGACAGAAATCGATATCGAAGTCAGGCATCGATACGCGTTCTGGGTTGAGGAACCGCTCGAACAACAATCCAAAACGCAAAGGATCAAGATCGGTAATGGTCAACGCATAAGCGACAAGCGAACCCGCGCCCGAGCCACGACCTGGCCCCACCGGAATTCCCTGAGCCTTCGCCCATTGAATGAAATCCGCAACGATTAGGAAATAACCCGGATAATCCATCCGCTCGATAACAGAGAGCTCAAAATCAAGCCGCGCGTGATAATCCGCTTCCGTCAATCCATCGGCGGGACCATGCGTCATAAGGCGCTCTTTAAGCCCTGCGCTCGCCTGCTTCCGCAATTCCTGCGCTTCGCTATTCTGTCCGTCAGTGAACCGCGGCAAAATCGGCTTTCGCATTTGCGGGCGATAGCTGCAACGGAGCGCAATCTCGATTGTATTGGCGAGCGCTTCCGGCAAATCCGCAAAGAGCTTTTTCATCGCCGATCGCGTTTTGAAATAATGATCAGGCGTAACGCGTCGACGCTCTGTGTCCGAAATCAAACGCCCTTCGGCAATCGCCATTAAGGCATCATGGGCTTCATAGGATTGCGGCTTCGGGAAGAAAGGTTCATTCGTCGCAACGAGTGGCACATCGAACCGGTAAGCGAGATCAATCAGAGC
>CAWUMH010000141.1:0-4188 GCA_963923565.1 uncultured Alphaproteobacteria bacterium | reverse complement strand
ATGAATATTCCTGATCTTCAACAAGTGCGGTGTAATAATAAGCGCGGAGCAAATTACCGCGAGACTGAAATTCTTTCAGCAAGCGCCGATAATCAACATCGAAGCCCAGCGATTTTGCGGTCGCATGGAGATTAGCGCCATCGATGAAGAGGGCGATGCGTTCACCTGAATTCATGGAATCTTTTCTTTCCTTTGGCCCAGCGTCGCCAGAGCCTCTGCAATAAATGATCAAAAACGCCAGGTTCGGCCAACGGGCCGTGCGACGAAACCTGCAATAAATTGAATAAGAAACAACTTCCTTATTGGTTGCTCTTTTAGGGATTTTCACGATCTTTCGTCAAGACATTCAGAAAAAAACGGCCATTTGTGTCTATTTTGGGGCTTTTGGCTCTCAATTTCGCAGATTTATGAGAAAGTTCTTCCGAAAAACTTGCATGAACCCCGTGGCCTGTGTATCAGACGCCCTCATTCCCGTTCCTGCCAGCACAGGAGACTGAGCGTCCATGGCTCGCGTCACCGTAGAAGATTGCATCGAAAAAGTAGACAACCGCTTCGAGCTCGTTTTGCTCGCAAGCCATCGCGCCCGTATGATTTCGGCAGGATCGCCGATCACGATTGATCGTGACCGTGATAAAAATCCGGTCGTGGCGCTCCGTGAAATTGCGGATTCGACGATATCGCCTGAAGATCTCAAAGAAGATTTGATCCACTCGCTTCAGAAGCATGTCGATGTCGACGAGCCGGAAGCGGAAGCGGTGCCGATGATCGGTGCGGCCCCTGCAGCCAATGACGACGCTAATGTCGAATTCGACCGGATGACGGAAGAAGATCTGTTGCGTGGTCTTGATGGCCTTGTGCCGCCTTCGGGCTCGGATGACGACGCCGACTAATCCGGTCGCATTTCGTCTCAGAACATTCCAAGCCCGGCTCGTTTCGCCGGGCTTTTTCTTTTTGTTTTAACACTGTTTCTCGGTCATCCCTTGCGAAGCGGCGTCTAAATCGCGATAGTTTCGGGGTCCGCTCCATGGTCGAGAGCGGATTTGTACTTGGGGAGACTATATTCGCGTCATGATGCGGCAATATGAGCTTGTCGAAAAGGTCAAAGCCTATAATCCGCAAACGGATGAGGCGCTGCTCAACCGCGCCTATGTCTATGCAATGCGCGCCCATGGCCATCAGAAGCGGGCATCCGGTGCGCCCTATATTTCGCACCCGCTTGAAGTCGCAGCCATTCTGACGGATCTCAAGCTCGATGATGCCACCATCGTCGCGGCTTTGTTGCATGATACAATTGAAGATACAGAAACGACGCGCGAGGAAATTGATCGGCTGTTCGGCGCCGAGATTGGTCATCTCGTCGAAGGCTTAACAAAAATCCAAAAGCTCGATCTCGTTTCAAAGAAAGCCGCGCAAGCTGAAAATCTCCGCAAGCTCCTTTTAGCGATTGCGGACGATGTGCGTGTACTTCTGATCAAATTGGCTGATCGGCTGCACAATATGCGCACGCTGCATCACATGGCAGAAGCCAAACGCGCACGCATTGCCGAAGAGACGCTTGATATTTATGCGCCGCTTGCCGGTCGTATGGGGATGCAGGATCTGCGCGAAGAATTGGAAGATCTTGCCTTTCGTCATTTTTCGCCGGACGCTTATCAAGCGATTAAACACCGGCTTGAAGAATTGAGCGAGAAGAGCGAACCGGTAATCGGCAGAATTGAAAAAGAACTTGCGCAAAAATTATCGACATCGGGCATTCACGCGAGCGTCAAAGGACGGTTGAAGCGCGCTTATTCGATCTGGAAAAAGATGGAGCGCAAATCGGTTTCCTTCGAGCAGCTCTCCGATATTTTCGGGTTCCGCGTTGTTGTCGACACGCTTGAAGCCTGTTACGCGACGCTCGGCATCGTGCATACAACATGGCAAGTCGTGCCGGGGCGCTTCAAAGATTATATCTCGACTCCGAAGCAGAATGACTATCGTTCGATCCATACGACTGTTGTCGGCCCCGGCAAGCAACGTGTCGAGCTACAAATTCGAACTGAAGATATGGATCGTATCGCGGAATATGGTATCGCCGCTCATGCTGTTTATAAAGACGGACGCGCGTTGCCGTCCTCGGCAAAAGAGTCGAGCGAGAGCAATGTCTATGCGTGGTTGAGACGCACGCTTGAAACCCTCTCTGAAGGCGATAGCGCTGAAGAATTTCTTGAACATACAAAACTTGAACTTTTTCATGATCAGGTTTTCTGTTTCACGCCGAAGGGTCAATTGATCGCGTTGCCTCAAAATGCCACGCCCATCGATTTCGCCTATGCGGTTCACACCAATATTGGTGACACGGCTGTGGGCGCGAAGGTGAACGGCGTGCTCGTTCCTTTGGTGTCCACCTTGCGCAATGGCGATGAAGTTGAAATCGTCCGCGCTGAGGGACAATCACCACCATCAGCATGGGAAGAAATCGTTGTCACCGGAAAAGCACGCGCCGCCATCAGACGTGCAACACGCGCAGCGGTTCGCAAACAATATGCGGGCCTCGGGCAAAAAATTATCGAACGCGCCTTTGAGCGCATTGGCAAAGAGTTTTCCGAAGAGCGTTTGAAGGCGGCTTTGCCGCGTCTTGCACGTGCCACGCTTGAAGATGTATTGGCGGCCGTTGGTCGTGGCGAAATGTATTCCGGCGATGTGGTGAAGGCCGTCTATCCGGATTATCGCGAAGAGCAGGCCGCGGGTGCAGGCGCTAATCTAGCCGAGGGTGGTTGGTTTGGTGTTAAAGGCGGGCAGGGCCTCGTATTCAAAGTGCCGGGCTCGAGCGAAGGCGACGGCGGCGGCGACATGTCCCGGGCAATTCCGATCCGCGGCATTGGCGGCGATTTGCCGGTGCAATTCGCGCCCAATGGCGGGGCCGTCCCCGGAGACCGGATCATTGGCATTCTTACGCCCGGTGTTGGGATCACGATCTATCCGATCCAGTCGCCCGCATTGACCGCTTTTGATGACGAGCCTGAACGTTGGCTCGATGTGCGCTGGGACATCGACGAACAGCATCCGCAACGCTTTCCGGCCCAATTGAATATTACGGTTATCAATGAGCCGGGGGCTTTGGCGCAGGTCGCCACCGTCATTGGTGAGAGCGATGGGAATATTGATTCCATGTCGATTGCCGGAAAGACCGCCGATTATCGGGAAATGGTCATCAATCTCGAAGTGTGGGATCTCAAACATTTGAATTCGATCATCAGCCAGCTGAAGACCAAGCCGGTGATCAGCGCCGTTCAGCGCGTCAATGGCTGACCGGCTCACGAAGCGGGGATAAAAGAGCTTCGGGGGGTCGAAAGGCCCCAAATTCATGCTAGAGAGCGCGAATATTACGAATGCTGCGCATCAGGAGTAGACCGCCATGACCGAAGATGAGGTTCTTGCCGAATTCCGCGCGGCGGGCGCGTTGCTCGAAGGGCATTTCATTCTGTCTTCGGGCTTGCGCAGCCCTGTATTCCTGCAAAAGATGTTCATCTTTCAGGATCCCATTCGAACCGAGCGTCTATGCCGTGCGTTAGCCAAAAAGATTGAAGAGCGTTTCGGCAAAATCGATGTTGTTGTATCGCCTGCTGTGGGGGGAATCGTCCCTGGCTATGAGACCGCGCGGCATCTCGGTGCGAAAGCGATTTTTGTTGAGCGTGAAGAGGGGCGTTTTCAATTGCGCCGGGGCTTCACCATTCCCGATGAGGCGAAAGTCTTGATCGTTGAAGACATCATCACTACAGGCCTGTCGTCACGTGAATGTATCGAGTCGATTTCAGCGCTCACGAAGAATTTGGCTGGTGAAGCGTGTTTGATTGATCGTTCGGGAGGGAAGGCTGATCTCGGTATTCCTTATGTGGCCTTAGCGACGCTCGATATTCCGACTTATCCTGCTGACCAACTTCCGCCTGAATTGGCAGCCATTCCTCCGATCAAGCCCGGCAGCCGGGCATTGAAAGCGTAACCCATAATGTCTCTTCTTCCGCCCATTCGTCTTGGTTTGAATATTGATCACGTTGCCACCATTCGGAATGCACGGGGTGGGAATAATCCCGATCCTGTTCGCGCGGCCTTGATGGCGGTTGAAACGGGTGTTGATGGCATCACTGCGCATTTGCGTGAAGATCGTCGTCATATTCGTGACGAGGACATGGCACGGTTGAAGCTCGA
>CAWUMH010000140.1:0-4249 GCA_963923565.1 uncultured Alphaproteobacteria bacterium | reverse complement strand
ATCCGTATTGCTTGGTGGCAATGTGCGTGTCGGTCTCGAAGATAATATCTGGCTCGACAAGGGCGTACCGGCTTCGAATGAATCGCTCGTGATGCGTGCGAAAGAAATCATCAACCGCATGGGCGCGCGTACACTCTCGCCGGAAGAAGCGCGCAAGAAGTTGAATTTGAAGAAGCAGAAATGAGCGATACGCCAAAGCGTGTAACCGCGCCTTATGAAGGCATTCCCTTCAAAGGGTGGAATGAGACGGCGCCGATTCCGGCGCCGTTGAAGCTGCATCGCTGTCTCGTAAAGCCGGAATGGACCGATTATAATGGCCATATGAGCGAGAGTATTTATCTCCTCGTGATGGGCGACCATTCGGATGCGTTCTTCCGCTTTTTCGGCATTGATGAAGCCTATCGCGCGACAGGATTTTCACTCTACACGATCGAGACGCGCATACATAACTACCGGGAATGCTCTGAAGGCGACGAGATCGAATTTGCTTTGACATTGCTCGATCTCGATGAAAAGCGGCTGCATATCTTCCACGAGATGCATAATGCCAAGACGGGTGAATTACTCGCTACTGGCGAACAGATGTTGATGCATGTCGATATGAATGCCGGCAAAAGCGCCAAATTGCCGCCCGATCTCTATCATCGCTTGAGCCAGATCTTGAAAGCGCACGCAACTCTGCCGAAGCCAAAGACGGTGGGGACTGTGCTGGGTATTAGACGTTAACGCATGTTTCGATTAAGTGATTTCCGGTTAATCGAAAAAAACATGCGACGAAACAAAGAACGAATGCATGCGGCGAAAAAGTGGGTACCGGTTTTTCGATAAACCGTATGCGACAAAGAAGGGCACATTATGAGCGGATTTCCGATTTCCGAAGAACAGCAAATGCTCGTCGATACGGTGCGTAGCTTTGTCGAGAACGAACTCTATCCGCATGAGGATATGGTTGAAGAACTTGATGATGTGCCAGAAGAGCTTGCGAAAGAAATTCAGAAGAAGTCTATTGAGCTTGGTCTTTATGCCGCCAATATGCCCGAGCAATATGGCGGCGGCGGATTGGATAATCTTTCACTCACTCTGCTCGAACGCGAATTGGGCCGCGCCTCTTATGGCTTGCAAATGTGTGTCGCGCGGCCATCCAATATTCTGCAAGGTTGCACAGGCGAGCAGATCGAGCGTTATCTCATTCCGGTGATCAAAGGCGAACGGCATGATTGCCTCGCGATGACGGAACCCGGCGCCGGCTCCGATGTGCGCTCGATGAAAACCCGCGCCGAGAAAAAGGGCGATACCTACGTCATCAATGGGTCGAAGCATTTCATTAGCCATGCGGATAAGTCCGACTTCGTCGTGCTGATGGCGGCAACCGGTTATGATGAGACACCAAAGGGCAAGAAGGCCAAGATCACGGCGTTTCTCGTCGATATGGGCACACCGGGCTTCACGATGCGGCGAGGGCCGAAATGCGTATCGCACAAAGGCTATCATCAATGTGAAATGTTTTTTGATGACTGCGTGATCCCCGCCTCCCAAGTTCTCGGCGAAGAGCATAAGGGTTTTGAATTGATGGGCGAATGGTTGGGCGCCACGCGCTTGACCGTTGCCGCAACAAGTGTCGGGCGCGCGCGGCGTGTGCTTGATTCAGCGCTTGATTGGGCCGCGCAGCGCAAGCAATTCGGCGAAGTGATTGGAAAGTTCCAAGGCGTGTCGTTTCAGTTGGCGGATATGCTCACTGAAATCGAAGCGTCTGATTTGTTGACGCTTGCGGCCGCAGACAAGCTCGACAAAGGCACGGCCACCGATACAGATTTTGCGATGGCAAAACTCTTTGCCTCAGAAACACTCGCGCGTGTCACCGACAAAGCGATCCAGATTTATGGCGGCATGGGCTTGATGTCGTCACTGCCAATTGAACGCTGGTGGCGCGATGCGCGGGTTGAGCGCATTTGGGATGGCACAAGCGAAATTCAACGCCATATTATTTCACGCGCGCTTCTACGCCCCCGTGGTGCTTAAAGGATCTCCCATGACCGCTTACACCGCGCTGAAGGCCCGCATTGATCAAGGCGATATCATTGTGCTCGATGGGGCAACGGGTACCGAATTGCAACGACGCGGCGCACCTATGGACCCTGCCGCGTGGTGCGGTCCCGCGACGCTTGAGAATGATCATATCCTGACCGCCATTCATGCTGATTATATCGAAGCGGGTTCGGATGTTGTGACAGCCAACACATTTGCCGCATCAAAGATCATGCTGAAGGCGGCAGGCCTTGCCGATCGCTCCGAGGAAATCGTCACACGCGCGGTGGAAGCCGCATTGAAAGCGCGCGCGGTATCGGGAAAAGCGAATGTGGTCGTCGCGGGCTCCCTCTCACACATGGTGCCCGTGGCCGAGGGCACAGCGAAAGTCGATCCGTCTAAAATTCCCTCGGAAGCTGAAATCTCTGACGCTTTTCACTCCGTTGCGCACACGGCAAAGCGTACGGGTGCAGAACTTATTCTGCTTGAGATGATGTATGAGCCGAAGCGCACAAAGCTTGCGGTAGAAGCAGCGCTCTCAACCGGCCTTCCGGTCTGGTTTGGTATGAGCGCGCGGCGCGGCAGTGACGGCAAAGTGAAAGCCTTTCACCACCTTGAAGAGCTGCCGATTGCTGACATCATCAATCTCATTCCTGCGAACGGCATTGATGCCGCCGGAGTCATGCATACGGGCGCGGAAGTGATCAGCGATACGCTTGTTGAAATCAAAAAGCAGTTCAAAGGACCAATCGCCGTCTATCCGGATTCAGGGTATTTCGAAATGCCGGACTGGAAATTCGTCGATATCATTCCACCGGATCGTTATGGGCAATTTGTGCGCCAATGGTTGAAAGACGGCGTGCAAATGATCGGCGGTTGCTGCGGTTTGGGCCTTGATCATATTCGTGAAGCAAAGAAGGCAGCGGATGAATATCGCGCGACGCCCTCTGCCTAAGCCGCGAAACCTGCGTCTTTCTTCGCCATCAAAATTTTAGTCTGATTGAAATGCGCTTCGGCATAGCCACCATAATCTTCCCAAGACTGCGCGGTTTTTTCGGCAATCTCATGCGAAAGCACAGACAATGGCTTGCCTGTTGAATAGGCAAAAATCAAAGTCTGACAGGCGCGCTCGAAATAATAGAGATTATCAAACGCATCCGCGACGGTCGGCCCGGTAACAAGCACGCCGTGATTTCCCATCATCATGATGGATTTATTGCCGAGCACACGCACAAGCCGCGCGCCTTCATCATCATTCTCAGCCAAACCGCCATAGTCATAATCATAAGCCACGCGATTAAAAAAGCGCGCGGTGTTCTGATCGATCGGCTTTATTTCCGGATCGGCGAGCGTTGCAACGGCCGTTGCATAGGGAGAATGAACATGAAGAATGCAGCGCGCCTGTGGTGCCGCACGATGAAGATGGCCATGAATGATCCATGCCGTGGGATCAGGTGCATTTGCACCTTTCATCGTTTCGGGATTATCCGCATCTACCAGCAACAGCGACGACGCGGTGATGTTCTCGAAATGCACCCATTTCGGATTCATCAGAAACTGCTTGCCATCCTCTGACACCGACAGGCTGAAATGATTGGCAATCGATTCATGCCAATTGTAATGCGCCGCCATGCGGAACACTGCCGCCAGATCTACCCGCATTTGACGAATGTCATGAGGCATATGCCCCTCCCGATGTCGCTTTCCGTTGAATGATCGTCGCCGCGGATGGCTCGCCTTTCAAGCCCCAAGGCGATAAAAAGAAACCTGAGACCGACATTTTATAACGAGATCACCCCGATGAGCCGTTCTGCGCTGGCCCGCCTCCTCTCCCCCCGCTCGCTCGCCGTCATCGGCGGACGCGAGGCGGCCGAAGTGATCCGGCAATGCGAACGCATCGGCTTTCAGGGCGAGATCTGGCCTGTGAATCCGAAGCGGCCCGAGGTTGCGGGTCGCAAAGCCTTTGCAAGTCTTGCTGATCTTCCGGGCGTGCCCGATGCGAGTTTCATCGCCGTGCCGCGCGAAGCGACGATTGAAAGCGTTGCGACCTTGGCGAAAATGGGGGCTGGTGGCGCGGTGTGTTACGCGTCAGGCTTTGCTGAAGTCGGTGGTGATGGCGTTCACGCCCAAGAACAACTCGTCGCTGTTTCGGGTTCAATGGCTTTGCTCGGCCCCAATTGTTACGGACTCTTGAATTATCTCGATGGTGCTGCGCTTTGGCCTG
>CAWUMH010000139.1:0-4269 GCA_963923565.1 uncultured Alphaproteobacteria bacterium | reverse complement strand
CTCGTACCCTTTGGAGAATATCTACCTTTTGAAGGAATGATTGATTTTTTTGGATTGCGAGACTTCATTACAGCCCCTGGAGGTTTTGTTGCGGCCGAAAAGCGACAATCGCTGACGGTTCCGAGTTGGCCTCTAACTTTGCCGTTGATTTGCTATGAAGTAATTTTCCCTGAGCAAAGTCAGTTAGCCAATCATGAACGCCCTGGTGTCTTATTGAACGTGACGAATGATGCCTGGTTTGGATTAACACCTGGTCCCTATCAACATTTCGCGCAGGCACGAATAAGGGCCATTGAGCAAGGCATTCCACTCATTCGAGCAGCTAATAATGGAATATCGGCAATTATTGATCCTTATGGGCGTGAGCGCGCTCGTATCGAGCTCGGCGAGCGGGGCATAATCGATGGTGATTTACCAAAAGCTCTTCCAGAGACTGTTTATTCGCGCATAGCGGGAGGCCCATTTTCAGCTCTGTCGCTTTTTATGGGATTGATCGGCATACTGTTTACGCTAGGTCAAATAACACCTAGACGGGTAAGTTCCATTAGTGCAACCTCTGATCGCTAGATTGGATGTAAATTATACTGTTCACTCGTTAGGGTTGATTTGTTTTCGGAATTGTTCCGGCGATTTCGTGACAAGATCTTGTGTTGATCCTGACAAACTTAGGCGAGGGGAGCGGATATTTTTTGCGATCCGTCGTCTGATTGGTCCAAGGTCAATTCCACCCGGCAAATCGGTTTGGCGCTTGAATCAGTGAGGTCTATTTTGCAAGAAGATTCGGGATCCCCAGTGGTTAAGAAGACACCCAATCCGGTCGATCGGCATGTTGGCTCTCGCGTGAGAATGCGCCGCATTCTTTTGGGTATGAGCCAGGAAAAGCTCGGCGAGCAATTGCAGCTGACGTTCCAGCAAATCCAAAAATACGAAAAGGGAATGAACCGGATCGGCGCAAGTCGACTGCAACAGATCTCTCGAATATTGGGCGTCCCTGTCGAATATTTTTTTGAAGGCGCACCGCAACTTAGCGATCGGCCTCCGATGGAAAATGGTTTCAACGATCAGGGCGACGCGACTTATGTGGCTGATTTTCTTGCGACCAATGAGGGCGTCCAGCTCAACCGTGCTTTTCTGAAGATAAAGGACCCTAAACTACGCCGTCGCGTGGTTGAGTTGGTCACAGCGATTGCGGGCGACGAGATTGCGGCTTAAATAAAGAACGATTTCGTTTTTTTTAAAAAACACGTTCTTTATTTCAGCTTGACTTATAGAATCCCACCTGCCACGGAGACGCAATAAGGGTCGCGTTTGCGCCCTTGATTTCGCGCCAGTTTCCGGAGGCATACAGTGGCCCGTTCCGATTATTTTTTTACCAGTGAATCCGTTTCAGAAGGTCATCCAGACAAGGTTTGTGACCGGATTTCCGACGAAATCGTCGATCTTTTTTATCGCGAAGGTCCGAAGTCGGGCATTAGCGAGTGGGACATTCGCGCAGCATGCGAAACATTGGCAACTACGAATAAGGTCGTCATTGCCGGCGAAACGCGTGGCCCCTCGACCGTGACCAAGGACTGGATTGCCCATACCGCGCGTATGGCCATCCGCGACATTGGTTACGAACAAGACGGCTTTCACTGGGATCATGCGGATATTGAAGTTCTGCTCCATGGCCAATCGGCCGACATCGCGCAGGGTGTTGATGCGCGTCAGCCAACCAATCAGGAAGAAGGCGCCGGCGATCAGGGCATTATGTTCGGCTATGCCTGCCGCGAAACTGAAGATCTCATGCCGGCTCCCATTTATTATGCGCATAAAATCCTGCGCCTGATTTCGGAAGCGCGTCATTCGAACAAAGAAAAAGTGCTTGGTCCTGATTCAAAGAGCCAGGTCACCATCCGCTATGCAGGCGGCAAGCCCGTCGGCGTGACGCAGATCGTCGTCTCGCATCAGCATTTGATTGAATCGATGTCATCTCATCAGGTGCGCGAGCTTGTGGAACCTTATGTTCGCAAGGCGCTGCCTGAAGGCTGGATCAGCAAGGACACCGTTTGGCACATCAACCCAACCGGCAAATTCTTCATCGGCGGTCCCGATGGCGATTCCGGCCTTACCGGTCGCAAAATCATCGTCGACACTTATGGTGGTGCTGCACCGCACGGTGGCGGCGCATTTTCGGGCAAGGATCCGACAAAGGTTGACCGCTCGGCGGCTTACGCCGCGCGTTATCTCGCAAAGAATGTCGTTGCGTCTGGCGTTGCTGAGCGCTGCACGATCCAATTGTCTTATGCGATCGGCGTCGCGCGCCCGCTTTCGATTTATGCCGATTTCCACGGCACGGGTCAGGTCGATGAAGCCAAGATTGAGCAGATTTTCGAAGCGGGCGATGTCATGGACTTGACCCCGCGCGGCATCCGCAAGCATCTCGATCTGAATAAGCCGATTTATGCGCGGACATCGTCTTATGGCCATTTCGGGCGTAAACCTGAGGCAGATGGCGGCTTTTCTTGGGAAAAGACGGATATTGCCGACGCCATCAAGAAGCGCCTTTGAGCTCTGACGCTAGCGAGCGGCCGGATCGCGCCTTTTTCGGCCGTCGGAAAGGCAAGCGCCTCACGGATACAAGAGGCGGTCTCATCGACCGCCTCTTGCCGCATTTGCGTGTGCCTCTATTGGACGGGCTGGATCCAGCCTCATTATTCTCGGTGCCGGTAACGTCTTTGGCGCTCGAAATCGGCTTTGGAGGCGGCGAGCATCTTCTTCATCAAGCTCGCCTAAATCCCCAAACCGGCTTTATCGGCTGCGAGCCCTTCGTCAATGGCATGGCCAAGATGGTGGCGGCTATTGAGAATGAAAATATCAAAAATATTAGAGTTTTCGACTCCGACGCGGTCGAGTTATTAAAAGCCCTGACTCCCGCTGTCTTCGACCGGATCTTTATTCTTTATCCCGATCCCTGGCCCAAGCGGCGTCAGAATAAGAGGCGGTTTATCTCAGATTTGACGGTTGATCTCTTGGGAAAGACGCTCAAATCCGGGGGTGAGTTGCGTTTTGCGACTGATATTGATCATTATGCCGGATGGACCTTGGCCCATATATCAAGGTCCCAGGACTTTAATTGGATCGCAGAAGGCCCGGATGATTGGCGAAAGCCTTGGCCGGATTGGATCCAGACCCGCTATGAGGCCAAAGCGCGCCGCGAAGGACGTCTCTCTTCTTATCTTAGCTTTGAGCGCCGTTAAGCCGCCGTTCGCGCCGAGATAAAGCGCATTACCCGTCGAGCTGTAGATAAAGAGAGCGCGTGAAAACTCGAAAAGGCGCTGTCATGATGCGCCTGCGAGAGCGAGCCGCCATTTTTGGCCTTGAGCAGGGCCAGAAGGCTCGACCACTGAAATTCAATCGCCCTCACAATAAAGAGAAGCGGATCAAAATGAGGCGAGTTGAACGCGTGCTTTACCGTTTCTCTGGGTAGGCCCGCCAAATGCGCAATGGCGGCCAAGGCTTCATTGATGCGGCCGTGATTGATCAAGGCGATGACTTCCCCTTCACGGGGGGCACGTGAGAATAAATACGCCTCGTCGTGAGCTTCAGGCTTCACATAATCGGCCAGTTCGAGAATGGCGGGATTAATCATCACCGCCGCCGCGCCGACATCAATCGCATGGTCGATCAGCTCGATTTGGTCGGTCAAATCGCGAATTTCGGTCCGAGCTTTCTGTTTTGCGGCCTCAAGAATGGCTCCAATATGGCGTAGCGCAAGGTCCGGCCGGCTTTTGAGCGCCCGATAGAGCCGCGAATCTGACGTGGCGCGGTCAGCAAGCGCTCTTAAACCCAATTCGGATAATTCAAGGCTCGAATTCTGGAGAATCCTTTGAATTGTCGCATCCCCGCCTCTTTGGGCAAGAATATCGGTCACTTGGCTCGGCAAACGCTTGCGGCGAGAAAGCGCATCAAGAAAGACTTCTGATCGATGCTGCGCAATGGTTTGCAAGTTCTCGACATCGATGCAGGGACTTCTCTCTAAAACGGGCTGGGCTACGCGAATTTCCTGGTCCAACGCCAGATTCTGAACGGTTTGACGGGGGCCCCGGGTCAAATCAGCGAGTTTTTCCGATAATTCGATCCGCGCCGCCAATTCGATTTCTGCGGCGAGGCAAAGGATCACTTCGTCGAACACCGAGACATGGTCGTCATTCAAATCGGGAAGCTGTTCGATAAAAAGATTGGTAATGCGGTGAAGCAATAGGGTGCGCCGCTCGCCATCAGCATCCT
>CAWUMH010000138.1:0-4290 GCA_963923565.1 uncultured Alphaproteobacteria bacterium | reverse complement strand
TGGTGACCATGGTCTCCATAGGCTTCGGCTTTTAGCCACTGGGCTACATCCGGAATTTTCTTCGTGAGATCAAAGAGGCCGGTGCCGATAAGGGCGTTTGCCATGGCCTCGCCTCTGGCGGCATCGAGAACATCAGCGGCGGGATTGAGCGCGTTTAAACGCGCGCGAAGAGCGGTCTCATCCGCTTGCAAATCGGTCTTTGTGAGCACAATCCGGTCGGCGATAGCCGCTTGTTTCACGGCCTCCGGATGATGATCAAGCGTCGATGATCCATTTACTGCATCAACAAGCGTCACAACACCGTCAAGTGTGTAACGCGCGACAATCATTGGATGACCAAGAAGCGATTGGAGAATGGGCGCCGGATCGGCAAGGCCCGTCGTTTCAATCATAATGCGTTTGAAGCCGGTGAGTGCGCCCGTATCAAATTTCTTGATCAAATCCTCAAGCGTTGAAATCAGATCGCCCCGGATCGTACAGCACAAACAACCCGACGCCATCAGGATCATATTGTCGTCTTGGGTTTCGATGAAGAGATGATCGAGCCCGATCTCGCCGAATTCATTGATGATAACGATTGTGTCGGCGAGCGCGGGATCTTTTAAGAGCCGATTGAGAAGTGTCGTTTTCCCTGCGCCCAGAAAGCCGGTGATGATCGTAACAGGGATCGGCGCAATAGGCATGAGTTCACCGCGCGACGCGACGCTCGACCACCATGGTCAGAGCAATAGCGGCAATCACCAGAAATCCCCCAAAATATTGAACGGGAAGCAACCGTTCATCAAGAACAATCGCAGAGGTGATCGCGGCAACAACCGGCTCAAGGCAGAAGAGCAAGCCAGCGACCGTCGCAGAGATACGCGCCAAAGCGAGAATTTGAAAAACAAACCCCAAAACAAATCCGCCAATCGTCAACCAAATCGGAACGGCTGCGAGTATTTGTGTCTCGATCGAAAACACGCCGCCCGTTGCAAATACGGAGGCGATAGCGCCCGGTAAAACAATCGCCTGGGTGACAACAATTTTTGCAGCATTGGCGGTTTCGCGGCATCGCGTTCCGGCAAAAAATTGCATTGCTGCTGAGACACTCGCGAGTGCTGCCAATGCCACGCCTCTGAGATCGAGATCACCGCTTGCCATACCAAGAACCAACACGACACCAACAAAGGCCAAAGCGACAATACCGAGCATTGCCGGCGTGAGTTTTTTCTTATCAATGACGGGGCTTGCGATCACGATTAAAATTGGAAACGTATAAAAGATCACAGCTGCAACAGTGATCGGGATAAAGGCCACTGAAGAAAGGTAACCAATCGATACGCCCATGCTCCCCAAACCAAGGAGAGCCATAGGCACGCGTTCGCCCTTCACAACATGAAGCGAGCTTCGGGTTACAAGAGCCAGCACAAGGCCGATGGCAATCATCACGAGCACGCGTTCGGCAACGATCATCGGGCCTTGCACGCCAAGCTCAGCCGATATTTTGGCAAAGGTTATGTTGAAACCGTAGAAAAACGCGCCAGCAAGAGCAAAACCGATTCCCCGACCTGATTGTTCGGACCCCACGCGCCTCACTCCCTATACTGACTTTAGGGCGGACATTGTGCTCACCCAATAAACGCAAGAGACATACGCGCAGAGCGTGGACACCTCAACCCGTGCCTTAAGCAAGGCCCCCGTGCGGTTTTGATTGACCTCACGGTCTTTCCCCGCGAAGAGAGCACGTGTTTCCGGATTTAAGGAGCTGATCTGACATGCTGTGGGCTCTTGCCGCTGTTATCGCTGCCGCCGCTCAAACCGCCCGCAATGCGATGCAGCGGAAACTGACCTCCCAAATCGGAACCGTTGGTGCCACACAGGTTCGGTTTCTTTATGGATTTCCCTTCGCACTGATCTTTCTGACCGCAGTCGCCGTTGTTACGGGCGAATCAGTTCCATCGGCCGATCTAACCTTCATCGGTTTTGCGCTTGGCGGCGCGGTTTCACAAATCCTGGCGACCGCGCTGATGTTGCTTTCAATGAAAGAACGGTCATTTTCTGTTACAACAGCCTATACAAAAACAGAGCCCGCGCAGGTCGCGCTCTTCGGCGCGCTTGTTCTCGGCGATCATCTTTCGATGAGTGCGATTGTTGCCATTATCGTCGCAACAATCGGTGTTGTTCTTATGGCGGTCAAAGCGGATGAAAAGCTCACGGCAGCTGGTATTCGTCCTGCGCTTGCGGGAATCGCCGCTGGGGGATTGTTTGCGCTTGCGGCAATTTTCTTTCGTGGCGGTATACTTGAACTCGGCCAGCAAAGCTTTGTATTGCGCGCCTCAACAATGCTTGCTTGGTCACTTGGTCTTCAGACATTGATTCTCATCATCTGGATGATGCTCTTCAACCGCAAAGCATTAACAGCAAGTCTCACGCTTTGGCGTTCATCACTTTTTGCCGGATTTATGGGCGCTTTTGCCTCGCAATTCTGGTTTATCGGCTTTTCATTAACTGCTGCGGCGAATGTGAGAACACTCGGTCTTGTTGAAATTTTTTTCGCACAAATCGTCACACGGAAATTTTTGAGCGAGACAACGAGCAGGCGAGAGCTCGCCGGTATGGTGCTCATACTGTTAGGCGTCGGCTCGCTGCTTCTCGTTGGCTAAGGCGCGCGCGCCGAAATCGCGAGTGCGTGAACGCCGTCAGCAAATTCTTGCGCCAACAACGCATTGATCGCGCGATGACAATCAACGCGGCTCTTGCCTTGAAAAGCCGCACTTACAATTTCAACCGAGAAATGGGTTTGCCCACCAGGGCGGGCACCGGAATGGCCAGCGTGTTTGTGGGAATCGTCTGTCACCACAAGATGCGTCGGCGCAAAGCTCTCACGTAATTTGGCTTCAATCCGGTCGCGGATTTTTGTTTCGCTCATTGCCATGGCTCTTAACCTCTCTATGTGCGTCACTTCGCCCTGTCTTCGCAAGACTTGTTTCGGCCCCTCGGGACCGACTATTAGACGCTCATGAACCCGAAGTCGAAACTCTACGACAAGATCCGTATTCCGCCGCGAAGCCGCCGGGGCCGTCCCGAAGCGGAGCCACCGCGCTGCGAGCATCCGGGCTGTGCGGAGCCGGGACCCCATCGCGCGCCCAAGGGGCGGCATGAGGAAGGCCGGTTTTGGCAGTTTTGCCTCGATCACGTCCGGGAATATAACCAAACTTACAATTATTTCGCCGGAATGAGCGATTCCGCGATCCTGTCCTATCAAAAAGACGCGACAATTGGCCATCGGCCGACTTGGAAGCTCGGGGAAAATGCCGCGAGCGGCAAGCGACGGGCGCAGCAACAGTCCGAAAAGGTCTTCGTCGACCCGTTCAATCTGTTCGACAATGCGGGGACCAAGAAGCCCCGCAAAAAGGCCGAGCCGGAAGGTCCGCGGGTCGGAGCTTTGGCGCAAAAGGCCTATGAGACCCTTTCCCTTGAACCCGGGTCGGACGCCCAGACGGTCCGGCTCCGCTACAAGGAGCTCGTCAAACGCTTCCATCCGGATGCTAATGGCGGTGATCGCTCACTGGAAGATCGCTTACGAGAGATCATCAATGCGTATAATACATTGAAAGCGGCGGGCCTCGCCTGATAAAGAGGTTGCCGAGGGTTCGTATTGAGCCCGCAAATTCCCATTAAGGACGATCGTTAGCGGTCATCCAGCGGTGCCCGGATACGGCGTGCCGTGACAGTAGTCGATGCGAGGTTTTAAGTGACAAGCGCCCCTGTAGCCCCTGGAATGCCTGATATCACCGTCTCCGCCCGCGAGATGTTCGGCATCGACACGGATATGAACGTGCCCGCCTATTCGGTGGCCGATCCCCATGTGCCTGATCTCGATCCGGATTATTTGTTCGATCGTCAAACGACATTGGCCATTCTGGCAGGCTTCGCGCGCAACCGTCGTGTGATGGTCTCGGGCTATCATGGCACAGGTAAATCGACTCATATCGAACAAGTGGCTGCGCGTTTGAAATGGCCATGCGTGCGTATCAATCTCGATAGCCACGTCTCACGTCTCGATCTCGTCGGCAAAGACGCAATCGTCTTGAAAGACGGCAAACAAGTTACTGAATTCCAAGACGGCATTCTGCCTTGGGCACTACAAAACAATATCGCGCTTGTATTTGACGAATATGACGCCGGTCGCCCGGATGTGATGTTTGTTATTCAGCGCGTTCTCGAAGTAGCCGGCAAACTTACACTTCTCGATCAGAAGCGCGTGATCCGTCCGCATGGCGCGTTCCGCTTGTTTGCAACAGCCAATAC
>CAWUMH010000137.1:0-4300 GCA_963923565.1 uncultured Alphaproteobacteria bacterium | reverse complement strand
GACCTTCAGATCTTTCGATTGCACTGTCGAATGGTGCAAATGTCAATCCGGGACGTGCCGATGTCATTGATGCGCTCGACCATGTAATGAAACGCGCGCATGCACACAAAAAGGCGGCGTGCTGTTTTGCGCCATCACCGGCACTTGCCAAAGATCTTGCAAAGAAGGGCTATGATTTGATGGCAATCGGAACTGATTTTTCACAACTCAGAAGCGGCGCACGAGCGCAAATCGATAGTGCTCGCGGCCGCGCCTGATATATTGAGATTATTGTTCAGTCTTCTTGTCTTCGTTCGAACCTTTCATCATATGCTCACCCTTATGGCGATGATGATCTGACATTCCTTTTGGCATCGCCCATCTCAGTGCGTCGCGTTGTTTGTCATCAAGCTTGGCATAAAGCGCATCGGCAGCGGGGCGAATTGTTTTTACAGCATCAAGCATTGTGGAAAGATGGTTTTCCATGGCTGCGAGTTGTCCGGGAGGTGATAGATCTGGTGTTTCACCGTCTTTAGCGCATGATGCTTTCATACTATCTTGCGCTTTGGTTAAAGCCGCTTTCAAAGCCTCTAATTCAGGCTTTTGTGCATCGGTTGGTTTAATGGCTCGTTCGAGCTTTTCAACCATATGATTGCTGAACGGACCTTTCATCTCACAAAAATGTGCGCCGCCTTCCATTTTGCCGAAATGGCTGTTGGATTTTGCATAAGCAAAGGCGCCTCCGCCTGCGACGATAATTGAAACAGCGCCTGCCAGAAGGAGCTTTTTACCGATTTTCATAGTTTTACCTCATGGATAATGAGCCTGTGTTCTCAGGCGATAAGAACGATATAAGCGCATGAGCCTCACCGGCTCGTGGCGGGAACATTAAAAAGAGTTTAGGTCTCCGACCCTAGATATCGGTTTAGGAGCGCACTTAAAGCGTGCCTTCACTCGTTTTGAGGGCGTCTGCGAGGCGCGCTTTGGCACTTCCCGGCGGCAATGGTTTTTGCTGCGAATCATGAGGTGTCCAGCCGGATACCCAGAGGCATTCGAATGTCGCCCTTATGCGGCCATCACTGTCGCTATAGTTTTCCGCATAGAGCTCGAGCGCACGAAATAATGTCTTGCGGCGCAAGGGTGATTTTCGCCTTTCGATGAGCGCGTTGGTTGCGCCCATATTTCGAAGATCATTCAAGAGAGCCAAAGGTGTTGCATAACGCACTGTGATTACTTCGGTATCGATAACAGGCAACGCGAAACCGGCACGCTGCATGAGTTGACCGAGATCACGCAATTCAGCGAAGGGAGAAACGCGTGGACTTAATCCGCCTTCGCATTCAATTTCTGCTTTTGCAAATGAATCGCGCAATTCGTGCAGCGTCTGACCACCCAACAAACAAGCCATGAATAAGCCATCTGCTTTTAGTGCGCGTTTGATTTGAGCAAGAAAGCCGGGGAGATCATCAACCGTGTGAAGCGCAAGAAGCGAGATCGCGGCATCAAGACTTTGCGGGGCAAAAGAAACAAGATCTGTTTCCCCTACAAGGCTCACCCAGTCTCCTTGTCCCACGGTCTCGATGATCGGCGCCTGTCTGAAAATATGAGTAAAGCGCTGTGACGCGCAAAGCTTTTCAGCAGCAAGCGGACCCGGTGTTCCGATATCGGCAACAGTGTTGAATGGGCGGGCGAGCGCTTGCAGTCTTATTTCAAGATCATCGGCAACCCGGTGAAGAAGAAAATCTGCCGCGCCTTTATTGACGGCTCGCCGCAATCGCGTGCGCAGGAGTGACTGGTCGAAAAGACAGGGTGCCTCATTCATAGGGAGCGTTTAGGCTTTCGCTTTCATCGGGTCAAAGTGGAAACGCATTCCCGTGTCCGAATATGTGCAAAAGCTAAGCGTTGCAGAGCGTCTGCGCACTCTCGCCGAAAGCTCCGGGCGTGCCGTCACCAATCTGCTCTGGCCGCCTTCATGTATTGGCTGCGGGTCGGCGGTGGTCGAGTCTGATCGCTTTTGCGCCGCCTGTTGGCAGAGCCTTCCTCTCATCTCCCCACCCGTATGCCAGCGTTATGGCGTGCCTTTGCCCTTCGATCTCGGCCCCGAACCGCTATCGCCGCTTGCGATTTCTGATCCGCCCGTCTTTGCGCGGGCACGGGCGGCTTTTCGGTATGATGGTCTCGCGCGTGAACTCGTTCACCACCTCAAATATGGTGACCGGACCGAGTTGGCCCACCCAATGGGCCGCCTCATGGCCGAGGCGGGGAAGGCGCTCGTGGCGGACGCCTCGCTTTTCGTGCCTGTTCCGCTGCACCGCTTCCGCTTTTTTGGGCGGCGGTTCAATCAGGCCGCGTTGCTCGCCACCGAGATTGCCGCCCTCACCGATGTGCCGGTGGGCTATGAGGTCTTGGCCCGTGTGAAAGCCACCCGACCGCAGGTGGGGCTGACGCGGGCCGAGCGGGCTGACAATCTCGCGCGCGCTTTTGTTGTCCCGGACCATCAGCGGCTTCATGTCGCAGGGCGGCATATCCTGCTCATCGACGATGTCATGACCTCGGCGGCCACCGGCAATGCCTGTGCCCGCACGTTACTGAAAGCGGGCGCGGCTGCGGTTGATCTCCTCGTTTTTGCCGTTGTGGCAAATTCCTGATTTCGGCTTATATTGAGTCCAACACGAATGAGGTGAGTGGTCTCTGATGCAGCCGGTTACAATTTATACAAAATCCTGGTGCCCATATTGCCATTCGGCGAAAGATCTTCTGACGCAAAAGGGCGTAGCCTTTGACGAGATTGATGTTTCGGAGGGCGGAGAGAAACAGGCGGCTATGGCGCAGCGCGCGAATGGCCGTTCGTCCGTTCCACAGATATTCATCGGCGCGACACATGTTGGCGGATGCGATGATCTCTATGCGCTTGATCGCGCCGGCAAACTTGATCCGCTGTTGAACGGTTAGAACGGAAACTTCATGACGTCGTCTTTCATTGCCGCGTGCGTGCAGATGTGCGGTCGCACCGATCCATCCGTTAATCGTGATGATGCGGTGAGCATGATCCGCGAGGCGGCATCACGTGGCGCAACCTTTGTTCAGACACCGGAAATTTCTAACGTCGTTAATCGCGATCGTGCGTCTATGCTGACAAGTCTTTTCACAGAAGATAAAGATCCGATGCTGCACGCCTTCCAAGCGCTTGCCCGTGAATTGAAGATTACAATTCATGCGGGATCTTTATCAATTCAAAATGGCGATAAAGTTGCCAATCGCGCTTTTGTCATTTCCCCATCTGGTGACATCGCCGCGCGCTATGATAAAGTTCACCTCTTCGACGTTGATTTGCCGAATGGTGAAACGTGGCGCGAGTCGAATACATTTACGGGCGGCACAGATGCCGTTGTGGTGGATATTCCCCATGCTAAACTTGGCGTTGCCATCTGCTATGATGTGCGCTTTCCCTATCTCTTTCGTGCGCTCGCCGATCATGGTGCAACGATATTGAGTGCGCCTGCGTGCTTTACAAAACAAACGGGTGAAGCGCACTGGTCCGTTTTACAGCGCGCCCGCGCCATTGAGAATGGCGCCTTTATGATTTCGGCTGCGCAAGCCGGATTGCATGAAGATGGTCGCGAGACCTATGGCCATTCCATCATTGTTGATCCTTGGGGTCGCGTGCTGGCGGAAGCGGATGATAAGCCCGGGATCATTATGGCTGAAATCAAAAGCGAGGCTGTTACAGAAGCACGCAATCGTATTCCGGCATTGCGTCACACACGTCCGACGCCGGTCAGAGTTTTTTAACTGATGAAGGTAAACACTGGTCAGCCATGATCAAATATCAGTTACACTGTGATGACGGCCATGATTTTGAAGGATGGTTTCCTTCAAGCGAGGCTTTTGAAAAACAAAAGAAACGCGGTTTTGTCGCTTGCGCAATTTGCGGTACTAACAAAGTCGATCGCGCGATCATGGCGCCTGCCGTTGCAAGAACTGATAAAGCACCTGTGGGTGTTCCTGCTGAATTTATGAATGATGTTTCTTCCTCTTTGATCTCTGATGAAGAGCGGGAACTTCGTCGCCGCCTCGCCGAATTGCGCGCGGAAATGATCAAGGATGCCAAAGATGTTGGTGATGGTTTTGCCGAAGAAGCACGCAAAATTCATTTCGGCGAAAGCGAGCTGAAACAAATTTATGGTCGCACGACTTTGGCAGACGCGCGCGAGTTGCTCGACGAAGGCATCGGCGTGTTGCCGCTGCCGCCTTCATTCGACGATGCGAATTAGCTGTTCTTAGTTTTATACATGCATCGATTTTATCAAAAAACCGGAAG
>CAWUMH010000136.1:0-4413 GCA_963923565.1 uncultured Alphaproteobacteria bacterium | reverse complement strand
CGCACTCGCAATTGCGGTTGCCACTTCCGCTTCGGTTTTATTGGCCGCCATATCCATCGTCGCGCGCGTTTCTTTGAGAAAAGCCATTTCATTCTCAAGGGCGGTGAGTTTGGTTTTCAATTCTTCGCGATCATCCATAAAAGTGATTGCAGCCATCACGGTGAGGCGGCTGTCACCAATCTCGCCGAATGAATCGCGCATTTCATTGATCTTGCGGTCAAGCTCAGCCGCTAATTTGATGAGATGCGCTTCCTGTCCGTCATTGCACGCAATGCGGTAGGTTTTATCGGCAACGCTGACGGTGACTTGCCCCATTATCCGTCAGCTCCTCGTTGTGAGATCAGAGAGAACTTCACGCACAGTGCTCGTCGCGCGATCAACACGACGTGCGAGTTCACCGGTTACCGCATCAAGCCGTGTCGCTTTTGCAAGCGCGGCATCAAGATCATTCGCGAGTTTCGCGCGCTCGTCCTGCATTAAAGCGAGTTCTTTTTTCATCAGATCAAGTGTGCGGTCATCTTCAGCACGGCGCGCAACCACGCTTTCAAGCGTCGTCACAGCCTGGCGCAATTGCGCCAGCGCTTGGGTTATCGCGGGAGAAATGGCCTTGGCCATGCGGAGGAACCCCGAGTACGACGCCGATATGAAACAAGCCGGACCCCCTCGCGGGCGAATCCGTACGACGATTCAGTATCTTGTCCTCAAAACCTGATGTGAGGAGCAAAGCCGAGCGGGTTTTGGGACTTATCCACCGCTTTTCGGAGGATTTAGTAGGTCGCGTCGGGCATCGATGCCTTTTTCCGCTCGATATAGTCACGCAGCGCTTCATCTACGCCCGGATCGATGGCCGGCGCTTCATATTCGCTCAGCATACGCTTGAAGGTCGCATTCGCCCGTTGTGAGGCGTCTTTGCGGCCTTCCGCATCCCATTGCTCGAAGGAGTTATTGTCGGAGATGCTTGAGCGGTAGAAGGCCGTTTCGAAATTCGCCTGCGTATGCGCCGACCCCAAGAAATGGCCGCCGGGAGGCACTTCGCGGAACGCATCCATCGCCTGACCGTTCTCGCTCATATCGATGCCTTTGGCGAGCACATGCATCGCGCCGAGTTGGTCGCAATCCATGATGAATTTTTCATATGAGGAGGCGAGGCCGCCTTCCATCCAGCCTGCAGCATGAAGAACGAAATTTGTGCCTGCGAGCAGAGTTGGCATCAGCGTATTGGCGCTTTCATAAGCGGCTTGTGCATCCGGCAATTTTGACGCGCAGAGTGAGCCACCGGTGCGGAACGGCATCTTCATGCGGCGCGCGAGTTGCGCGGCACCAAAAATGGCGAGCGAGCCTTCCGGCGTGCCGAAGGTCGGAGCGCCTGATTGCATTGAAAGTGTTGAGACGAAAGTGCCGAAAATCACGGGCGCGCCGGGACGAACGAGTTGCACGAAAGATGTGCCGGCCCACACTTCTGCGAGCACTTGTGTGAGTGTTCCGGCAATCGTCACAGGACTCATCGCGCCCGAGAGAATGAAGGGCGTGATGATGCAAGCCTGATTGTTGCGCGCATAAACTTCTGCTGCGCCGAGCATCGTATTATCCCAGACCATCGGCGAATTGGCGTTGATGAGGCTGGTGAGAACCGTGTTCTGATCGATGAACTCTTCACCAAACAAGATCTTCGCGAGATTGACAGTATCCTGCGCGCGATCCGGATGTGTGACCGAGCCCATATAGGCTTTGTCCGAGTAGCGCATATGCGCATAGACCATTTCGAGATGGCGCTTATTCACCGGCAGATCGACAGGCTCGCACACCGTGCCGCCTGAATGATGCATATGCGGCGACATATAAGCGAGCTTCACGAAATTCTGAAAATCTTCGATCGTGCCGTAGCGGCGTCCATTGTCGAGATCATGCACGAAAGGCGAACCATAGACCGGTGCGAAGACCGTGTTCTTGCCGCCAATTTGCACGCTGCGGGCAGGGTTCCGCGCATGCTGTGTATATTCCGAAGGCACTGTCGAAATGAGTTTTTTTGCCAGTCCGCGCGGGAAGCGCACGCGCTCACCCTTGATGTCGCAGCCTGCGTCTTTCAACAATTTCAGTGCGCTTGGATATTCGCGGAACTCGATGCCGATTTCTTCGAGCAATGTTTCGGCATTGTGCTCGATGATCTGCATCGCTTCTTCCGAGAGGAATTCGACGAGCGGGCTTTGGCGGGTGATATAGGGAATGGACGCGCCACCGCGCGAAGCACGGGCGGCACGGCGGGCATCGCGCCCCCGACGACCACTGTCTGAATGCTGATCTTGCGCCAGATTGGACATGAAATCCTCCGCCTGTGAGCGGCCACACGCCGCATCGCCTCATGCCTTTATGATATAGGGCCAACTGACCCTCGGGACTGCCTTAATCGCGCCATTTCTTGTCGCAAGCCGTCATTTACGTGAAACACTCTCATCAGACCCATGAGGCTGAGCCCTTACCAGCGTCCCCTGTGACGGATTAAGGGCAGTCTTGACGGGCGGGAGACATCCGGCGTCGAAAAGCCGTTAGCCTTGAAAAGCCCGTTGGGGAAAGGTGCAAGGTGAAAATTCGGCGTTTAAAGTCGGCAGCGATGGGTTCGATCAAAGGAGCGGTTGCGATGAAATCCACGGCACGGGTTGTTGTCATCGGCGGGGGCGTGGTTGGCGTTGGAACGCTCTATCATCTGGCCAAAAAAGGCTGGTCAGATGTTGTGCTCATCGAGCGCAAGGAATTGACTTCCGGCTCAACCTGGCATGCTGCGGGCCTTTTGCCGCTTTTCAACATGTCTTACTCGGTCGGCCAGCTCCATAAATACTCAGTCAATCTCTATGGCAGCTTGGAAGCTGAAACCGGACAATCGGTCGGCTTCAAGAAAGTGTCGAATATCCGCCTTGCGCGCACAAAGACGCGCTGGGACGAGTTCATGTATTATGCAGGCGTCGCTGAAACCATTGGCGTGAAAGTGAACAAGCTCACTCCCGCGCAAGTGAAAGAGATCTGGCCGCTCTGCAATACAGAAGGTCTGCTCGGCGCGATCCAGCATCCGGATGATGGTTATATTCAACCTGCCGATTTGACCCAAGCTTTTGCGAAAGGCGCGCGTAATCGCGGTGCTGAAATATATCGCAACACAACTGTTGTCGGCATCGAGCGCACGGCATCAGGCGAGTGGCTTGTGAAGACGGATAAAGGCGATATCACCTGTGAACATATTGTGTCGGCTTCGGGTAATTTCGCGCGTCAGACAGGCAAAATGCTCGGCCTCGATATTCCAGTCATTCCTGTCGAGCATCAGTATATCGTCACCGAGCCGCATCCGTCAGTGCAAGAACGTCATGCGAAAGGCTTGCCTGAAATGGGCGTGCTGCGCGAAGCGGATTCGTCATGGTATCTGCGCGAAGAAGCGGGCGGCTTCATTCTCGGCCCCTATGAAAAAGGCGCGCCGGTTTGCTATGTCGATGGTCCCCACAAGGATTCAGAATACGAGCTCTTCCAGGAAGATCTTGATCGTCTTGCGCCGCATATCGAAGCCGCGATTGAGCGCGTTCCGGCTTTCGGTGAAGTCGGCATCAAGAAAGTTTACAACGGCGCCATCGCCTATACGCCTGATGGCAATCCGATTGTCGGCCCCGCATGGGATCTGCCGAATGTGTGGTTGAATGAAGGCCACAGCTTCGGCGTGACGGCAGCGGGTGGCGCAGGCTGGCAGCTCGCCGAATGGATCGTCGATGGTGAGCCGACTGTTGATCTGATGGGCGTCGATCCGCGCCGCTTCGGCCCCTATGCAGGTCGCGGCTATCTCCGTGAAAAGAACGAAGAAGCTTACGCAAACGTCTTTACGCCGCATTATCCGGATGAAGAACGCGTCGCTGCGCGTCCTTTGCGTCAGACACCTTGCTATGACCGCATGAAAGCCCTCGGTGCCGTGTTCGGTTCTGTCTATGGATGGGAGCGTCCGAACTGGTTTGCGCCTCCCGGTTATGAAGTGCCGGCATCGGAACTCAATGTCGATGACGTTCTCACAAACGAAAATCACGCGCCGCCTGCTGATGACGGCAAAGTGAAAGAAAAGTGGAGCTTCCGCCGCTCGAATTATTTCCCCTTCGTCGGTGACGAAGTGAAAAATGTGACCAATGGCGTTGGCCTGCAGGACATGTCCGCCTTTGCGAAATGCATCGTGTCCGGCCCCGGCGCACGCGCGTGGCTTGATTCAATTTTTGCCAATCGTATTCCGAAGCAACGCGGCCGCATCGCGCTCTGTCATTTGCTGACGACCAAGGGCGGTGTACGTGCTGAATTTACCTTGTATGAAAGCGCGCCCGATACATTCTATCTCGTCTCGGCCGGTGCGCTTGAGCGCCACGATCACGATACGTTGAAAAAACTTCTGCCGAA
>CAWUMH010000135.1:0-4415 GCA_963923565.1 uncultured Alphaproteobacteria bacterium | reverse complement strand
TCAAGCAGAAGACGGCATACGAGATAGCGTAGCGTCTCGGGGGCTGGGAGATGTGTATAAGAGACAGATATAGGGGGGTGGAGAGGGGGCTTCAAGAATAGGAGCCCTCGAAAGGCAAAGAAATTACGTCGGCGGGCCGTTATTTATTTTATGCTCCAACAAGTTGGCAGGCTTCCCAGCCCAAAATGGCCTGTTTGCGGCTTAGCCCCCAATGATAGCCCGTCAGAGTCCCGCTTTTGCCAATCACGCGGTGACAGGGCACAACGAAGGAAATTGGGTTGCGGCCCACGGCCGCGCCCACGGCTCTAGCCGCTTTGGGTTGGCCAATCGTCTGAGCCAAATCGCCATAGGTCGTGAGCCGTCCGAAGGGAATCGACAAGAGCGCCCGCCAGACGCGAATCTCGAAATCGCTCCCGATCATGACTATTTTCAGCGGCTGGCCTTTGCGCCAAAGATCAGGTGTGAAAGCGCGCTCCACCGCCGGCCCGGTGAGGCTCTCATTTTCTACGAAAGTAGCCTTCGGCCAGCGCCGCGTCATATCGGCGAGTGCGGCCGCGCGGTCACCCTCATCAACGAAGCCGATGCCGGCGAGACCATGTTCGGTCACGACAGCGAGGGCTTCTCCAAAGGGGGACGGGTGAAATCCATAAGAGAGCGTCAGGCCCCCGCCCCCGGTTTTCCATTCGCCCGGTGACATTGCTTCATGGGTCACGAACAGATCATGCAGCCGCCCTGGTCCGGAAAGGCCCAATTCTAAAGACGCATCGAGAAGTGGCGCATCGCTTCTCAAAAGCCGTCTCGCATGGTCGAGCGTCACGGCCTGTAAAAAAGCTTTCGGCGACAATCCGGACCAGCGGCGAAATACAGCATGGAGATGTGACGCCGAAATTCCGACTTCACCGGCGATCTCATCAAGGCTCGGCTGGCGACGCCATTCCCGACTGATAAACGCAATCGCCGTTCTAACCCGATCATAATCGGCAGAGCGAGGCTCATGGTCGAGATCCATTGAAGCGATGTCTTGAAGCATGGGCTTTTTTAGTCCGTAATCTGCAGAGTTGCCCTAACTTAAGCGCCAAAGACGCAGCACGACACCCGTTTCCGATGATTTTTCGATTCAATTTTCGAAGCCTATTCGCCCGAGGCGAAGACAGGACCCGATTTTGCTTGGCTTAGTGCGGATGATAGCTCTGAGTAGAGCCTCTGCTTATCATCAGGCCCCAAATGTTGTCCGATCAGCAGAGAGGTTCCGCGCGAGAACAAAGTGATTTTTGAAATGCCGAATTCTTCATGACGATCAGCCTGCAATTTCGTCCAAATCGGATTAAAGCGCCATTCCTCTGTTCGGCCCTCCGGACGTTTCCGCCGAACATGAAGCTCAAGGGGTGTCAGTGCTAATTCTTCCGTCATCTCGGACGATTTGAAACTGGCGCGAAAGGCGAAGGCTAAGAGCGCGACATCAAGCCCATAAAATCCCGCCACAGGCCAGAAACCCAAAATGACGAAGGGAAGAGCGGCAATAAGACTGGCAATCCCCACACAGATCACAACCAACCATAGGCCGCGCGGCGTTAATGACCGGTGCGGCCTTAACGTGACAAAAAGCAGGGATTGATCTGGACCGAGGCTCATAGGTCACAACTGTGTGCTTGTGAGAAACAGGAAGAGCAAACTATATTTATCCCCGCATGACAAGAAAGCCGCTCCCCAAAAAATCATCTCCTGCGCGTGGCGTAAAAAAGTCCACCGCCAATAAGACCGCGGCCAAAAAGCCGTTGTCTAAAAAACCGCGGGACCGGATCAAAGCGCTTGCCCCTTCAGATGTCGAAGAGGTGTTCCGTCGTTTCCATGACATCGAACCGGAGCCCAAAGGCGAGCTTGAGCATGTCAATGCCTATACATTGCTGGTTGCTGTTGTGCTGTCAGCCCAAGCGACGGATGCGGGCGTAAATAAAGCTACACGAGCTTTGTTTAAGCGGGTTGATCATCCGAAAAAAATGGTCGCGCTCGGCGAAGAAAAACTGCGGGATTATATCAAGACCATCGGTCTTTTTCGTACCAAAGCAAAAAATGTCATTGCGCTTTCTGAAGCCTTATTGCGCGATCATAAAGGCGAAGTGCCCGATGATCGGGATGCGTTACAAAAACTACCTGGCGTAGGACGAAAAACGGCGAATGTTGTTTTGAACATGGCCTTTGGCCATCCGACCATGGCCGTTGATACGCATGTGTTCCGCGTCTCCAATCGCATTCCTTTAGCTATCGGTAAAACACCGGAAGCGGTTGAGGCGGGGTTAGAAAAAATTATCCCCGCGCAATACGGCCTTCACGCACATCATTGGCTGATTTTGCACGGCCGATATCTGTGCAAAGCGCGCAAGCCTGAATGTTGGCGTTGTCCTGTTGCTGATCTTTGTCGGTTTGAACCGAAGTCGCAACCGAATGGCTGATTAGGCTCAACCGAAAACGAGAAGCCCTGCAAGGCCAGCAGCGCCGATGATTATCCGCCACCACGCAAAGACCGCGAAGCCGTGCCGCGAGACATAACGCAACAAGCTTGTCACAACGATCAAACCGGAAATAAATGCCGCCACAAAGCCGATGGCAATCAAGCTCGTTCCTGTGAGAGTTAGATCCTTATAGCTTTTCATCAGATCATAAGCGAAGGCGCCGACCATCGTCGGGATCGCGAGAAAGAATGAAAATTCAGCGGCTGCTCTTTTGTCAGCACCGAGTGCCATAGCGCCCACAATCGTTGCGCCCGAACGGGATACACCCGGGATCATCGCGATACATTGAATGATACCGATTTTAAACGCCATGCTCAGCGGAAAGCGTGTGGCATCATGATGTTTGCGTTCAAGCGGCAATTCATCAACGAGAAGAAGAATAAATCCGCCGGCAATCAACGCGATGCACACAATCAAAGGATTGAACAACACGCCTTTGATAAATCCATGAAGCACGGCTCCCACTACAGCCGCAGGTAAAAATGCGAGCAAGATTCCGAAAATGAAGTTGCGTGCATGTTTGTCGCGGGGGGATGAAAGAAGAATTTGGAGTAGTCTTTTTATATAAACAAGAACAAGCGCGAGGATTGAACCAAGTTGCACGAGTACGGTGAACGTCTTATCGAGCGTGGCATCTTCGAAGTTCAGCCCGAGAAAATGTTCGGCAAGGAGAAGATGGCCAGTTGATGATACGGGGAGATATTCGGTGAGCCCCTCGATGATTCCGAGGATGACGGCTTTCAAGGTCATAGCGTCCATGGCGGGCCCGAATCATATTGTTTCGCGTCGATCACGGTTCTATACGGGTCCGAGTTGCGCCGCCAACCCGAATCGACCGTCGCGTTGAATTTGGGGGGCAGCCTAGGTTAACTCCGGTGCTTGGCCATCGGATGCAGGTGGATTTCGAAAATTTCATGGCCACACTTTATCACGCCGCCTTTTGTCCCCAGTCTCGCTTCGTGCGACTGGTTTTGGGCGAATTGGGAATTACTCCGACATTGATTGAGGAACGCGTGTGGGAGCGCCGTCGCGAATTTATGGCACTCAATCCGGCGGGCACGACGCCCGTCTTTGTGGAGCAAGAGGATTTGCCGCTACCGGGCGCAGGCGTGATTGCCGAATATCTTGACGAAACACGTGGTCTCGGGATGGGCGACCGCCGTCTTTTGCCAGACCAACCGGCGGAGCGTGCGGAAGTGCGCCGGTTGCTCGATTGGTTCAATGGCAAGCTGTTTGATGAAGTCACCGGCTATCTCCAGCATGAAAAGATCACCAAGCGCTTCATGTCGGTGGAGCAGGGCGGCGGCGGTCCGGATATGACGCCCATTCGCGCCGCAAGAAACAATATTCGCTATCACCTCGCTTATATTGATTACCTGATGGCGGAGCGGAATTGGCTCGCCGGGCCGAAAATGACTTATGCCGATCTCGCCGCCGCGGCGCAGATTTCGGTGGCCGATTATCTTGGTGATGTGCCTTGGTCCACTCATGAGCCGGCAAAGCTCTGGTATCAAAAAGTCAAATCGCGCCCCGCTTTCCGACCGCTTCTCGCTGATCGCGTGCCCGGCATGGATCCGTCGGCGCATTATGCGGATCTCGATTTCTGAGCCCCGCCGATTTCAAAACGGCACTCGCCGCCGAAGCTGAAGCCGAAGGCTTTGATGCCTTTGGCGTGACAACACCTGATGCGATTCCTGATGCCGACCCGCGGTTGCGCGCCTGGCTTGAAGCCGGCTTTCACGGTTCGATGACATGGATGGACGAGCGTGTTGATGAACGCGCGCATCCCGCAAGTCTCTGGCCCGATGTTAAATCCATCGTGATGCTGGGTTTGAGTTATGCGCCCGATGATAATGTCCTTGATGATCTTCAGCATAAAGATCGAGGTACCATATCCACCTATGC
>CAWUMH010000134.1:0-4417 GCA_963923565.1 uncultured Alphaproteobacteria bacterium | reverse complement strand
CGCTTGCGGCTTTGTCACCGAATATTTGGGTCTTTATCATCATTCATGGTGTGTTGATCGGCGCTTTGGGAAGCTCCGCATCCTTCGGTCCGCTGATGTCAAACACATCGATGTATTTTTCAAAGCATCGTGGTCTTGCGGTGGCCCTCTGCGCTTGCGGCAGTTATTTCGCCGGAGCGGTATGGCCGAAAGTGGTTCAATATGGAATCGATCACATTGGCTGGCGTATGACGCATGTGTGGATCGGACTCTTTTGCGTCGTGACTTTGATTCCGTTGGCCTTGCTCATGCGGCGGCGTGCACCGACGCAAAAACCTATGAGTCATCCGAGCGCAATGGCGCGCGATAAAGGTGGTCTGGGTCTTTCGCCGCCGCTCTTACAAGCTTTGCTTGGTATTGCGGGTTTAGGATGCTGCATCGCCATGGCTATGCCGCAAGTCCATCTCGTCGCGTATTGTGGAGATCTTGGCTATGGCGCCGCGCGCGGTGCTGAGATGCTTTCAATAATGCTCGGACTGGGTGTCATCAGCCGCACCGCAGGCGGATTTGTTGCGGATCGCTTTGGCAGTCTCTTTGCGCTTGTCTTGGGATCGACCATGCAAGGCCTCGCTTTGACCTTGTTTCTTTTCTTTGACTCGCTCACATCGCTTTATCTGATCTCGGCTTTGTTCGGTCTGTTCCAAGGCGGCATAGTTCCCAATTACGCGGTCATTGTGCGCGACTATTTTCCAGCGGAAGAAGCAGGACGTCGTGTGGGTCTTGTGTTGATGGCAACGCTTGTCGGTATGGCGGTCGGCGGCTGGATGTCAGGTGCGATCTTTGACCTCACAGGTTCCTATGCGATGGCCTTTTTGAATGGATTGATTTTCAATCTCGTCAATCTCGTTATCGTTTTTGCGTTGGTGATGCGGAGCGGCGGTCTCTTCGCTGTTTATCGCTTGCGCGGGATGAAGGCAGCATAAAGTAAAGCATCATCTCATGGCATTGGAACATCTCTTTTCACCTTACACAATGCGTGGCGTTTCGATTCCCAACCGAATCGTATCCACGGGCCATGATACGGTGATGGCGCATCATGGCCATGTCACGGATCGCCTTATCGCTTATCATGAGGCGCGAGCCAAAGGCGGCGCGGGGCTTATCATCGTGCAGGTCGCGGGTGTCCATGCGACGGCGCGTTACACATCACATATGTTAATGGCCGATGATGATACCTGCATTGAAGGCTATCGCGCGCTCGCAATAAAAATCCATGCGCAGGGCACAAAAGTGTTCGGCCAATTGTTTCACCCCGGCCGCGAGATCATGGAAACGGATGACGGCACCGCGCCTGTAGCCTATGCACCGTCCCCCGTGCCGAATTCACGCTTTGCCGTCATGCCCGTTCCGCTTGATCAGAAGATGATCAACGAGATTGTCGAGGGTTATGCAGCGTCGGCCTTGCGTTTGAAGCAAGCGGGGCTTGATGGCTGCGAGATTGTCGCAAGCCATGGCTATTTGCCGGCGCAGTTTCTCAATCCCGCCGTCAATCGTCGCACAGATCGCTATGGGGACAGTCTTGAAAACCGCATGCGGTTTATTGACGAGATCGCTGTCGCGGTTCGTGCGCGGGTGGGGGAAGATTTTGTCATCGGGCTTCGCATTTCAGGCGAGGAACGTGATGTCGACGCGATGGACAAGAACGAGGTTGTCGCCGTGTGCGAAGCCTTGGATCAAAAACATGCCTTTGATTATTACCATGTGATTGCCGGTACATCGGCCTCGCTCTCAGGCGCGATCCATATTGTGCCGCCAATGTATTATGAGACGGGTTATGTTGCGCCTTTCGCGGCGCGTGTGAAAGCCGTTGTGAAGGCGCCGGTGATGGTGACCGGACGCATCAACCAACCGCAAATTGCGGAACAGATTCTTGGTGAAGGGCGCGCCGATTTTTGCGGCATGACGCGGGCCTTGATCGCCGATCCCGAGATGCCGAATAAAGCGCGCGCGAATAAGTTTGATGATATTCGCGCTTGTATTGCGTGTAACCAAGCCTGTATCGGCCATTTTCACAAAGGCTATCCGATCTCTTGCATTCAATATCCGGAGACAGGGCGCGAGACGACTCTCGCTGCGCGCAAAAAACCAACCCAAAACAAAAAGAAGATATTGATTGCAGGTGGTGGTCCGGCAGGGATGAAGGCGGCTTCCGTTCTGGCTCAGCGCGGTCATCATGTCACTTTGTGTGAAGCGTCTGTCCAATTGGGCGGTCAGGCGCTGCTCGCACAAATGCTCCCGGGTCGTGCAGAGTTTGGCGGCATCATCACCAATCTTTCGCGCGAGATGGAAATCGCAGGCGTTGATGTGCGTCGTTCAACACCGGTCACGCGCGCGCTTGTTGAGCAGGAAAGACCGGATGGCGTAATCGTCGCGACGGGCGCGACCGCGCGCCGCCCTGAATTTGAAGGCTCTGACAGCGCGCATATCGTAACCGCGTGGCAAGTCCTGAAAGGCGAAGCCAATATTGGCGGTCGGGTGGTAATCGCCGAATGGAAGGGCGATTGGATCGGCATGGGGATTGCGGAGAAGCTGGCGCGTGAAGGGCGCAAAGTAACGCTTGCCACCGAGATGCCGATGGCCGGGCAAGCTCTCCCCTTTTATGTGCGCGATGAAATGGTCGCGCGGCTTCATCGTGCGGGGGTCGAGATTGTGCCCTATGCGCGGCTGTATGGCACGGATTCGGAAACGGTCTATTTCCACCACGCGAGTTCAAGCGAACCCATCGTGATTGAGAGCATCGAAACGCTTATTCTCTCACAAGGTCACGAGAGTGTGCGCACGCTACGCGACGACTTGAAAGATACGGAAGTGCCAATCCATGTCATCGGCGATGCGCTGGCTCCTCGGACGGCGGAAGAGGCGGTGCTCGACGGATTTAAACTCGCTGTCAGCGATCATTTCTCGTGAGTCTAAGCGCGCGGGTTGCCGTAGAATAACGTCACGACATGTTCGCCTTCTGCGAAAAAGAGCCAGCGCTCGGCCCATGCAGCGATTAAAGAGGTGAGCGCGGCAAGGGGTGCGAGTGCAGGCAAGCCACCGGCAAGCGCGGCTGACAAGGCCGCAATCAATAGAAGAATGAGAACAATACGGCGAAGTTTTTCTGCGTGACGCCGCGCGACGACAAATCCCATTTCACGTTGGACGAAATTCTTCGTTGTATGCGGCGTTTCCCATTGCCGCACACCATCGCCCAAACCGGTGGCGGCGGCCATTGTGCGATCACGGGGGGCACGATCAATGCCGCGCCAATAAAGCGCTTTCATCAAAGCGGCGAGAAGCAACGCCACCATCGCGAAAGGGCTCAACAGTCCGGTGTGGAATTTAAAGACCGAGAGAAGCGTGAGGGCAAGTGATGCGCCGGTTGCTAACGCAAAAATCAGATAGACGGGCACGGTGAGCGGTTGGTTCCACGCGCGAATGGTTGTGAGACTGGCGTAGATTTTTCCCGTTGTGAACACTGTGACCATCGCCATCAAGGCGGTCATCAAACCGAGCGGGGCAATTGCTTGCGGCATGTCATAAAGGCCCGACACCACAAGACCAAAAAGCAGAGCGGGGGGATAAGTGAGAATGGCAGCAACACCCTCGCGTGAAAGCCACGACGTGCGCCATTGTGAAAGCGCACGCCACGCCCGCTCGGGATGACCAAGATGAAAAGTGGATGACAAAAGCCCCGCTGTAATCAACGCGAGTGCAAACACGATGGCCACAAGAGCAAAGAGTGGTGGCAAAGGGGCGCCTGTCAAAGCGCCGATCAAGCCAAGAAGCGCAAGCAAGCCATAGCCTGCGCCAGAGGCCGTTGTGAAAAAGATAACCGAATAAGCGGGATTCATTTAACGCGCTCCCGCCTGACCGGAGAGCAATGAATCAGCAAGCGCAAACAAACGATCCATCAAACTCCCATCGCTCTTCGGCAAGGCTTCGCGTCCTTCTTCCGGTTGATCGCGACGCTTGCGCGGCGGAAGATATTTGTTGGTGGGCTTGTAACCCATCTCAGGCAAGAGATCGAAACCGCCGCGTTCTTTCACAAGGATTGAGACAGCGGAATTCGGGTCACCCAAATCACCATAATGGCGCGCGCTTGTGGGACATGCGCGTACGCATGCGGGGATGCGATCTTCTTCCGCGAAATTTTCATTATAGATACGATCAACGCACAAAGTGCATTTGCGCATCACACCGGCCTTCACATCATATTCGCGCGCGCCATAAGGGCAGGCCCATGAACAAAGTTTGCAGCCGATGCAGGTGTCAGGATTAACCAACACGATGCCGTCTTCGCTGCGCTTATATGAGGCACCCGTCGGGCAAACCGTTACGCAGGCGGGTGTTTCGCAATGCAGACACGAGCGCGGGAAATGCACGATGCGACTGTCGT
>CAWUMH010000133.1:0-4476 GCA_963923565.1 uncultured Alphaproteobacteria bacterium | reverse complement strand
ACCGGAAGCGACAGAAGAAGCAAGAAGGCTGTCACAAGAAGCGCCCATGCAAAGAGCGGCATCTTGTGCATGGTCATGCCCGGCGCACGCATGTTGAGAATGGTCGTGATGAAATTGATCGCGCCCAAGATCGACGATGCGCCCGCCAAGTGAAGTGACAGAATACCGAAATCGAGTGCAGGGCCCGGATGACCCATGGTTGCGAGCGGCGGATAGACGGTCCAACCGCCACCAAACCCATTCGAACCCGGAGCGCCTTCAACGAAGAGCGAAATCAGAAGAAGGCCCAACGCTGCGGGCAACAACCAGAACGAAATATTGTTCATGCGCGGGAAGGCCATATCCGGCGCGCCAATCATCAGAGGCACGAACCAGTTGCCGAATCCGCCGATGACGGCAGGCATCACCACGAAGAACACCATGATGAGGCCGTGACCCGTCACGAACACATTGTAGGTCTGCGGATTGGTGAAATATTGAAGGCCCGGCTCTTGGAGCTCGAGACGCATCGCGATGGAGAGGAAGCCACCGACCAGACCCGCGATGATCGCGAAAATCAAATACATCGTGCCGATGTCTTTGTGATTGGTCGACATGACCCAACGCTTCCAACCCGTCGGGTCGCCATGGTGGGTATCATGAGAAGTCGCTGCGTGTGCCATTCGTTTGTTCCTAAGGATCACTGATTGTCCCTGAGCGGCGGAGACCGCCGCTCGGCTTCACTCAATTGAATTAATCATTCGCTGCGAGAGCGATCGGCTGAGCGTCATTCGAAGCGAATTTCTTTTTCGCCTCGGTGAGCCATGCCGCATATTTTTCTGCACTCACAATACGCACCGCAATAGGCATGTAAGCGTGATTGGCACCGCACAACCGTGAGCACTGACCGTAATACATGCCTTCCTTATCCGTTTTGAACCATGTCTGATTCAAACGGCCGGGCACGGCATCCATACGCACGCCGAAAGACGGGATCGCGAAATTGTGAATGACATCTGCGCCCACAACTTGAACAACAATCGTTTTACCAGCGGGGAGAACGAGTTCGTTATCAACCGCGAGCAATGCTGGCTGATTAGCCTTCTCGGCATCTTCTCGCGGAAGCATATAGGAATCGAAAGCAAAACCGCCGCCCTGATCTTCCGGATATTCATAAGACCAATACCATTGATGCGCGACCGCCTTCACGGTGATGTCAGCCTTCGGCAATTGAATCTGCATCGTCAAAAGACGGAATGACGGGATCGCAATCGCAACAAGGATCAGCGCAGGAATAAGCGTCCACGCGATTTCAAGACCAGTATGATGTGTGGTCTTGGAAGGGACCGGATTGGCCTTCTCGTTGAAGCGCACCATAACAATAATGAGCAACAACAGAACAAATGCCGAGATCAACGCGATCACAATATTTACACTGTTATGCAGCGTACCCAAAAACTCGGCCATTTCAGTGACCGGGGTCTGCATATTCATCTGCCACGGGCTCGGCTGTCCGGTTCCGGCGAAAGCGGTGCCTGCGATGCAGGCTGACAGCAGAACGGCGAGGGTGGCGCCGAAATTCCTACGGGTCATGATCGTGTCTTCTCCATCCAGGCGCGGGAGGCATCTGTTATGAGGGTCACGGACATCAGAGACATACCGACTCTCGTGCCCGGACTGCGCCGCCCGACCCCCAAAAATCACAAACAAAGACCGCGCGCAACGTCTGGTCGAATTAAAATGCGGGTTTTCTATCAAAAGACTTAGGAGATATGACCAAATCGGGTCGATTTGGACCGACCATAATTTGACAGGGCCAAGCGAGCCGCCTTAGGTGACGAAGCAGCCACAACGCGCGCGGCGGGCGGGGGTATTTGATGGCCAAAACTTGGTTTCGTGGGGTTCTATTCGCCCTCTTGACCCTAAATCCGGCAGGTTTCGCGTGGGCTGCTAGCCCCGCTGCAACCACGGCAACGCCGGACCCTGCAATTCGCGGTCAATATGGAGAATGGGCGCTGCGCTGCGATATGGCTACCGGATCGACCGCCGAGCAATGTGTTTTAGTGCAAAATGTCTATGCCGAGGGCAAACCCGACATCCAACTCGTCGTTGTGATCCTGAAATCACCTGATGGCGGCTATCTTTTGCGCGTCGTTGTGCCGCTGGGGATTATTCTCCCGGCAGGCCTCGGCCTCAAGATTGACGGGACCGATATCGGCAAAACCGGTTTCATGCGTTGCCTGGCCAATGGCTGCATGGCCGAAGTGTCGATGGATGATGGGCTTGTCGGCCGGTTCAGCACCGGTTCAACCGCGCTTTTTATCATTTTCCCGACCCCTGGCGAGGGAACGGGTATTCCGATTCCGCTCGCCGGTTTCGCCAATGGCCTTGCAAGACTGCCCTGATCATCCGATCTGAGAGCAGAAACCAAATTCGGGGAGGACCAAATGCCCTTCAAGCCCACGCCGTCCTTAAGTCTTGTCGCCGTCCTGTCTCTCGGCCTTGCCGGATGCATGACCTCCGGCGGATCGCAAAATTCCGCCGGAACGTCGGGCGGCTCTTCGCTGTTTTCGAACTGGTTCGCAGCTCAGAAAACGGAGCCCGCGCCGCAGGCCGTTGCCATTGCACCCGAACCGGACGTGCCCTGCCCCAAAATTGACATACGTGAAGGCGGCTCAACTTTACGGCAAGGCAAAGGCAGCGATGTCTCTGTCCAATTTTCATTGCGCGATGTGGCCCGCGAATGTTCAGCCGGAAAAAATGGCGCAATTGTCATGAAAATCGGCGTTGAAGGCATTGCGGTTATCGGAACAGCGGGGAAACCGGGTGCTGTTTCCGCACCGCTTATCATTACCGCCTCGAAGGGCGATAAAGTGATCGCGACCAAAACCATCACGCTGAAAACGACCATTCCGGCTGAAGAGAATCAGGCGCAGTTCCGTATGATTGATCAAGGCTTCACTTTGCCTGCCGGCGCGGACGACGCTGACGTAACGATTGGTTTTAAAGGCTAAACAGGTCATCACGACAACGCCGGTTGACAGGCTTTGTCACTCAGGTCAGACTGAAGAGGCTTAATAGCTCTCGCGGAAGAAGCCGGAAAGTTGCTTAGCGACTGTCCCGGTGCCGAAGGCGCAACCGCCCCGGAAACGCTCAGGCCAAAGGACCGCGGAGAGTTGGCACTCTGGAAAGCGGATCGCCCGTAAGGACGATCCCACCGACGGGCGTAACCGTTTTGAAGTGGTCGAAATAGACCAGGTAAAACGGGAAATCTCTCAGGTCATCGGACAGAGGGGGCACTCTCCGGATCATCCCGATCCGGACGAAGTGCGTTCTTGTCCGGAGACCTTTGATGACCGACCCTGCCTCAGCACCTACTAAACGCACGCCCCTTTATGATTTGCACATTGCCCTTGGCGCCCGCATGGTTCCCTTTGCGGGCTATGACATGCCCGTTCAATATCCGACGGGTATTCTGACCGAACATCAATGGACCCGCACCGAAGCGGGCCTTTTTGATGTGTCCCATATGGGGCAATGTTTTCTGATTGGCGCCGATCATGAGACAACCGCGCGTGCCCTTGAAGCGCTCATCCCTGCGGACATTGTTAATCTAAAGCCCGGGCAACAGCGTTATTCGCAATTCCTCACTGAGGATGGTGGTGTCCTCGATGACATCATGGTCACGCGTTCAGCCTTGCCGGAAGAAGACGGCACACTGATGGTTGTGGTGAATGCCGGATGCAAAGATCAAGATTTCGCGCATCTTGCTCAACATCTACCAAAAACAATCAAACTCATTCTCGCACCGCATCGCGCCTTGCTCGCGTTGCAAGGACCAAAAGCGGCAAGTGTGCTCGCGCGCTTCGCGCCCGAAGTCGCGACCATGCCTTTCATGAGCGCGCTTTCAACAAAGATTGATGGTGTGCCGGTGCATATTTCGCGCTCGGGTTACTCAGGCGAAGACGGCTACGAAATTTCAATTCACGAAGACAAAGTGCGCGCGCTTGCAGAAAAGCTTCTCAAAGAAAGCGAAGTGAAGCCGATTGGTTTGGGCGCACGTGATTCCTTGCGACTTGAAGCAGGGCTTTGCCTTTATGGCCATGAGCTTGACCTCACAACATCGCCCGTTGAAGCGAATATCCAATGGTCGATTCAAAAGCGTCGTCGTGAAGAAGGCGGATTTCCGGGCTATGAGCGCGTGAAGCGCGAACTCGCCGAACGTCCAAAACGCAAACGCGTGGGCATCAAGCCGGAAGGCCGCGCGCCGGCACGCGAAGGCACAGAGATTCATGATGCGGCGGGCAATAAAATCGGCGTTGTAACATCGGGCGGCTTCGGCCCGACGCTGAATGGCCCCTGCGCGATGGGTTATGTCGACACCGCTCATTCGGCTGTCGGAACGCGGGTGTCGCTAATCGTGCGCGGAACGGCGATGCCTGCTGAAATTACTGCAATGCCCTTTGTGCCTAACCGCTTCTATCGCGGCTAAAATTT
>CAWUMH010000132.1:0-4495 GCA_963923565.1 uncultured Alphaproteobacteria bacterium | reverse complement strand
CGGCGCAAACGCCGCACGCGCGCGCCCGCGAGAATTTTGCGTCCGGCATCGGCCATGGGTTCAACTCCAGATTAGTTACAATAATTTACAATATTACATATTTACACTTGTCAAGTTACAACCATGTGACCTTTGAGGGCAAATGTCCGTCTGGTGCAGCGCACAACACATATCTATCAGTCATTTCCAGCGTCAAAGCCGTTATGTCTGCTCGCTAAGACTTTCGGATGAGACATTGTAAAGACTTGTGAAGATAAAGAGAAAACAGAAAAGGATGACCCTCATGACCACGCAGACATTTGAAACCCTTGTGCCGAATGCACCCAAAGGCCGTTTCGATGGCATCAAGCGCCCTTATTCGGTCGATGAAGTCGTCCGTCTGCGCGGCTCTTTCCCGATTGCGCAAACGCTCGCCGAGCGCGGCGCGAACAAACTCTGGGAATTGTTGAAGAGCGAAGATTACATCAACGCACTCGGCGCGGTGACAGGCAATCAGGCGATGCAAATGGCCCGCGCCGGTTTGAAGGCGATTTATCTCTCCGGCTGGCAGGTCGCGGCTGATGCGAATACCGCTGGCGCGATGTATCCTGACCAGTCACTTTATCCAGCGAATGCAGGTCCGGAACTTTGCCGCCGCATCAACCGTACTTTGAAACGTGCCGATGAAGTTGAACATTCGGAAGGCGGTGCGAAACGCGATTGGTTCTTGCCGATTGTTGCTGATGCTGAGGCTGGTTTCGGTGGTCCGCTCAATTCCTACGAGATCATGAAAGCCTATATTGAAGCGGGCGCAGCCGGCGTTCACTTCGAAGATCAATTGGCGTCGGAAAAGAAATGCGGCCATCTCGGCGGCAAGGTCTTGATCCCCACTGCCGCGCATGAGCGCAATCTCGTTGCCGCACGTTTGGCGGCAGATGTCATGGGCGTTCCCACCATTACGGTTGCGCGCACCGATGCGGAATCAGCGAAGCTCATTACATCGGATGTCGATGAGCGTGATCGGCCCTTCATTGAAGAAAATTCCCGCACGCCGGAAGGCTTCTATCGGTTGAAGGAGGGCACAGGTCTTGATCACTGCATCTCGCGTGGTTTGGCCTTCGCAAATATTGCCGATTTGATTTGGTGGGAAACATCGCATCCGGATTTGAACGATGCGAAGAAATTCGCGGAAGCCCTGCAGAAGAAGCATCCGGGCAAGATGATGGCCTATAATTGCTCGCCGTCATTCAACTGGAAAGCCAAGCTTGATGAAGCCACCATCGCCAAGTTCCAGCGTGAACTCGGTGCGATGGGTTACAAATTCCAATTCGTCACGCTTGCCGGTTTCCATGCATTGAATCACGGCATGTTCGAATTGGCGCTCGGCTACAAAGACCGCGGCATGGCCGCTTATTCTGAATTGCAGCAGGCGGAATTTGCGTCCGAGTCGAAAGGCTACACCGCAACACGCCATCAACGTGAAGTCGGCACCGGCTATTTCGATCTCGTTGCGACAACGATCTCGGCCGGTCAGTCATCGACAACAGCGATGGGTGAATCAACCGAAGCCGCTCAATTCCACAAACACGCTGCTGAGTAATTGAAACGAGGGCTTAGGGTGTAGGGCGTAGGAATTTGCGATTTCAATTTTTCCTCACACTTACACCCCACACCATACTCCCTACATCCTAAATTCTAAAAACTAGGAGACACCCATGACCAGAACACGTGTGAAAGAACGCACTGAAGAATTGACCACAGAAATGAATGACGATCAGAAGAGCGCCATTCGCATGCTTGCCAATGATCTTCACCGCCTCAACCAGGCCGTGATGCGCGCGGTGGAAGCAGGCCTCTCGGTCGAATTGCAACGCACCGCCCGTCATCATGCCGAAGGCGGTTATTGGGGCGATCTGTTGATGCCGATCGTTGTGAAGCAGAAGGCGTAAAATAACGCCCGCTGCGGTGAGCCAATCGCTTCGTCCATACGTATGATTTTACAAATTTAGTTCGTGAAAAGCGGACAGGACGAAGATTTCTCCAAATTAAGTGAGATCTCTGAATTTGATGGGGAAGCGGTTCCTTCGGGGGCCGCTTTTTCTATGATTTCTTGGTGTCAGCGAGGGCTTTGTGCAGCGCAATGCACCCCTGCGACAAAGCGTAGCGGTTGATGATTGACTCGGGGGGGAGGGGTGTTACAGAACCCCCACATTCGACGAAAGGACTAAGAGTATGACTTCGCACGCGCTTGAAATGCGGATGGCCCATGCCATTCGCTCCTTGGCCATGGATGGGGTTGAAAAGGCCAAATCCGGACATCCCGGTCTGCCCATGGGCGCGGCGGATATCGCTACCGTCATCTATACAAAATTTTTGAAGTTTGATCCGTCCGATCCGCATTGGGCCGATCGGGATCGCTTCATTCTCTCGGCCGGTCATGGCTCGATGCTGCTTTACGCGCTTCTTTATCTCACCGGTACGCCCGGCATGACGATCGACGAGTTGAAGTCTTTCCGTCAGTGGGGCTCTAAGACACCGGGACATCCTGAAGTTGGTCATACACCCGGCGTTGAAATGACAACGGGCCCTCTCGGCCAAGGCATTTCAACCGCTGTGGGCTTTGCGCTTGCCGAGCGCCATTTGAATGCTGAATTTGGCTCCGAGCTTGTCGATCACTTCACTTATGTGCTCGCCTCTGATGGCGATCTCATGGAAGGCATTTCGCAAGAAGCGATTGCGCTTGCTGGCCATTTGAAACTCAATCGTCTCATCGTCCTCTGGGACGATAATGGCATTTCAATCGATGGTCCTTTGTCGATTGCTGACTCGGTCGATCAGCGTAAGCGTTTTGAATCGGCAGGCTGGGCCACCGATGCTGTTGATGGTCATGATCAGTCAGCGATTGCGGCCGCAATTGAACGGGCAAAGAAATCAGATCGTCCGGTGATGATCGCGTGCAAAACAACGATTGGTTTTGGGGCGCCGAAAAAAGCCGGCACATCAAAGGCGCATGGTGAACCGCTTGGTGCGGAAGAACTCGCAGCAACAAAGGCCGCGCTTGGTTTGTCGCCTGAACCGTTTCATGTCGATGCGGATGTGCTTGAGGCGTGGCGTTCGAACGCGAAGCGTTCGCAAGGCGCACATGCTGAATGGAAGAAGCGTCTGGCGGCATCGCCGAAAAGCGCCGAATTTGAACGTCGTATGGGTGGCAAGCCCTCGCCGAAACTGAGCGATGCGATCCGCGCCTTGAAGGCAAAATATGCGGCCGAGCCGCAGACGGTTGCCACGCGTAAAGCCTCGGAAATGGCGCTTGAAGCGATTACCGAAGCGGTGCCGGAACTCGTGCTCGGTTCAGCCGATTTGACGCCGTCAAACAATACAAAGACAAAGAACATCACGCCGATGGCGCCGGGTTCTTATGCCGGTCGGTACATTCACTACGGCATTCGTGAACATGGTATGGCGGCGGCGGTGAATGGCATGGCGCTTCACGGCGGCATCATTCCATCGGATGCGACCTTTATGGTGTTCACGGATTATTTCCGCCCGGCACTGCGTCTTTCAGCGCTTATGGGCATTCGCGCCATTCACGTTATGACGCATGACTCGATTGGTCTTGGTGAAGACGGCCCGACCCATCAACCGGTTGAACATCTTGCGGCCTTGCGCGTGATTCCGAATTTGAATGTGTTCCGTCCTGCCGATGTTGTCGAAACAGCCGAGTGCTGGGAAATCGCGCTCACGGAAACCTGCACGCCAAGCATTCTGGCTTTGACACGTCAAAACCTCGCGCAATTGCGTAAAGACAATGCGTCTGAAAATCGTTGCGCACGCGGTGCTTATGAGCTCGTGGCGGCTGAGGGAGCAGCGGATGTTTCAATTTTCGCTTCGGGTTCGGAAGTGGAAATTGCAGTTGCTGCACGTGAACAGCTTGCGGCAAAGGGTGTGAAAACCCGTGTCGTGTCTGTGCCAAGCTTTGAACTCTTTGCGCGTCAGGATGATGCCTATCGCGCCGCAACGCTTGGCAAGGCAAAAGTCAATGTTGCGGTTGAAGCCGGCGTCCGTCAGGGCTGGGAGTCATTGATCGGCACTGATGGCATCTTTGTCGGTATGACCGGCTTTGGCGCCAGCGCACCTTACAAAGAACTATACAAGCATTTCGGCATCACGGCTGAAGCGATTGTTGAAAAAGTATCGCAGCGTCTGGGTTAATCCGCGCTGCCAATAATGACAGGCCTCTTCGGTGAAGAGGCCTAATTCGGTTTTATGATATGAGGAGATTTCCATGACCGTTCGTGTTGCCATTAATGGGTTTGGCCGTATCGGCCGCAATGTGTTGCGTGCGATTATCGAGTCAGGTCGTACCGATATTGAAGTTGTTGCCATCAATGATTTGGGTCCGGTTGAGACCAATGCGCATTTGATGCGGTTTGACTCTGTGCATGGCAAGTTTCCGGGCACGGTGACGGTCGATGGCGATACGATCAATGTCGGTCGCGGTCCGATCAAGGTGACA
>CAWUMH010000131.1:0-4533 GCA_963923565.1 uncultured Alphaproteobacteria bacterium | reverse complement strand
CGTGGCGGGGGTCCGTTGAAGTCAGTGTTTATTTTGAGAAATGGCGCACCCGACACGATTCGAACGTGTGACCTCTGCCTTCGGAGGGCAGCACTCTATCCAGCTGAGCTACGGGTGCTTTGAACCGTTTCTGTTCCTAGCTGATCCGACTGGTTTCGGCAATCTGGGACAATGCAGGCTCTGAGGCGGCGCAAAAACCGCCGCAAGGGTCGCTAACCGGCTAGAAAAAATTCGGTCCCTTTGCGAGAGAGAAGAAAAAGATGGGACGCAAACGAGGAGACCGTGAACATGGCGGCACAGATTATCGATGGAAAAGCTTTCGCAGCCAAAGTCCGGGCGTCGGTTGCCGAGCATGTGGCCGCCTTGAAGGCCAAGGGCGTTACGCCGGGCCTCGCGGTCGTGTTGGTGGGTGAAGATCCGGCCAGCCAGGTTTATGTCCGTAATAAGGGTCAACAGACGGTCGAAGTCGGCATGGCGTCCTTTGAACATAAGCTCGACGCCTCGACATCAGAAGCCGATCTTCTCGCTCTGATTCAGCGATTGAACAATGATCCGAAGGTCCACGGCATTCTCGTGCAATTGCCGCTGCCGAAGCATCTCAATTCTGATCTCGTAATCAACACGATTGATCCGGCAAAAGATGTCGACGGGTTTCATATCTCGAATGTGGGTCTCTTGGGTACCGGACAGAAGAGCATGGTGCCCTGCACGCCCCTCGGCTGTCTCATGATGCTACGTGATCATCATGGCTCGCTTGCCGGGCTTGATGCTGTGATTGTGGGCCGGTCAAACATTGTCGGCAAACCCATGGCGCAATTGCTCTTGAATGACAGTTGCACCGTCACGATCGCACATAGCCGGACGAAGGATCTTCAAAGCGTTTGCCGTCGCGCAGATATTCTCGTGGCCGCTGTCGGACGGCCTGAAATGATTCCGGGGGATTGGGTAAAGCCGGGGGCGACTGTGATCGATGTCGGCATCAACCGCATTGAGCGTGATGGCAAAGCCAAACTTGTCGGCGATGTGCATTTTGAAAGCGCTGTCAAAGTTGCAGGCGCCATTACGCCGGTTCCCGGTGGCGTTGGCCCGATGACAATTGCCTGTCTGTTGGCGAATACAGTGACGGCCTGCTGCCGCAGTCTCGGATTGCCCGAGCCCGCAGGTCTAACCGCCTAAGCGGCGCGCCAATTAGCGCGGCGCGCGTTTCGCGAGAATACGCTGCAACGTGCGGCGATGCATCGAGAGGCGGCGTGCCGTTTCCGAAACATTGCGGTTGCACTGCTCATAAACGCGTTGGATATGCTCCCAGCGCACGCGATCCGGTGACATCGGATTTTCCGGCGGCGGCATGGTCAAAGGACCATCGGCACGCAGCGCGCGGTCGATTTCCTCAGCGTCTGCGGGCTTTGCCAGATAATCGGCAGCCCCTAATTTTACGGCGGCGACCGCTGTCGCGATATTGCCGTAACCGGTCACGATAATGCCGCGGGCATCCGGGCGCTTTTTCGAAAGAGCTGAGATTACATCGAGGCCGCTGCCATCACCGAGCTTCAAATCGACAACCGCATAAGCGGGCGGGGTCGATTCGATCATTTCGATGCCTTCTTTAGCACTTTCGACCACGGCTACACGATAGCCCCGCTGTTCCATCTCGCGGGAGAACCGATTCACAAAATTGCGCTCGCTGTCGACGATGAGAAGCGACCGGTCGGCTAGCTTGCTCGCACTTGAAACGTCATTCATCGAGGGCGCCTTTCGCCTGATGGGGTTAGCCCAAGTTACGCGGCGGCGGTCGGTTTGGTTCACTTGTCGCGCGACAGAATGGCGCGCACAGCCGAAATGGAGCGCGACGGGGGTCGTTTAAGGGTCTATAAGGCCCCAAAGCTCGCAATTTGATGGAAAGATAGCCCAAAATGACCGTAAAAGCCCCGCCCGCGATCGAAATTGACCGACTCGAGAAGCGTTATGGCGGCGTGCCGGCCGTGCGCGGGATCAGTTTCAGCCTCGCGCCCGGTGAAGTGCTCGGGCTTTTGGGCGGCAATGGCGCAGGGAAGACCACAACCATCGGCATGATTATGGGTTTGGTCCTGCCGAGTGCGGGGAGCGTCAAAGTCTTCGGCGTCGATATGGCCAAAGACCGCTACGCGGTCCTGCACCGGATGAATTTTGAGAGCCCTTATGTGGATATGCCGCATCGCCTGACCGTGCGCCAAAACCTCGAAGTGTTCGGACGGCTTTATGGCATTCGCGACATCAAAAACCGGATCGCAGATTTGGCGCATGAGCTTCATCTCGAAGACTTTCTAGATCGTGAAGCGGGAGCATTATCGGCCGGTCAGAAAACGCGTGTCGCGCTCGCGAAATCTTTGATCAATGAGCCGGATCTTTTGTTGCTTGATGAACCCACCGCATCGCTTGATCCGGATACGGCTGATTGGGTGCGGACGCGACTTGAAACTTATCGGCGTGATCGCGGCGCTTCGATTTTGTTGGCGTCACATAATATGGCCGAGGTCGAACGTTTATGTGATCGCGTCATCATCATGAAAGCCGGCGCAATTGCTGATGAAGGCACGCCTCATTCACTCATTGAAAAATATGGACGTCATTCACTCGAAGAAGTGTTTCTTGATGTTGCGCGTGCCCCCGTTACGCAGGAAGCCGCCGCATGAGCGCGGAAATTTATAGCCATAATGCGGGCTTTTCGTTCTCCCGCGTGGGCGCGTTGATCTTGCGTTATACTTATCTATTGCGTTCGTCATGGCCGCGTTTGCTTGAGCTTGTTTATTGGCCCACGGTGCAAATGCTTACCTGGGGTTTCATTCAAGTCTATGTTGCGGGCGCGTCAGGCCGCGCCGCATTTGCTGCGGGCACATTGATTGGTGCGATGTTGTTGTGGGATGTTTTATTTCGTAGCCAGCTCGGCTTTTCGGTTTCGTTTCTTGAAGAAATCTGGGCACGCAATATCGGCAATTTGCTAATGAGCCCGATGCGTCCGTCGGAATTCATTGTGGCGCTCATCATTATGAGTCTCGTGCGCTTGGCGATTGGCTTGGGGCCCGTTGCTGTAATGGCGACGATGTTTTTCGGCTTTAATTATTTCGCACTCGGTATCAGCGCTGCATTGTTTTTTGCTAATCTTGTTTTGACCGGATGGGCGGTGGGGCTGGTCGTATCGGGATTAGTAATGCGGCATGGTTTGGGCGCGGAAAGCCTCGCCTGGACCGTGATGTTTGTCCTCTTACCGCTGACCTCGGTTTATTATCCGGTCACGGTGTTGCCTGTGTGGCTGCAGCCCATCGCATGGTGCCTGCCGCCGACTTATGTCTTCGAGGGGCTCCGCGCCCTTTTGATCGACCATAATCTGCGTCTCGATCTCATGGCGGAGGCCTTCGCCCTCAATGTCGGCCTCTTTGCCCTCGCGATCTTCACCTTCCGAATCTTGCTCGAAAAGGCCCGTGAGGCAGGCTCCCTCATGCAAATGGGCGAATAAATCGCCGATCACAGAGTTTTAAGGGGTTGCATGGCTCTATGACCTTAGAAGCATTGCACAATCGGCCTGATTAGGACTAGAGTGGCTATTGTGCACTGCAATAAAACGGTCCAGCTTAAGCTGGTCGAAGGACGGTCAGGTGATGAAGCTTCCCCTCTATATGTGGTATGAAGCCACGCATGCTTTGCTCGGGCCCGCGCGCGCGCTCGCAGGATCCACCAAGCTTTTCTACAACAATCCGGTAAACCCGCTAAGCCAATCGTCTTTTGGTCGCGGTGTTGCAGCGGCCTGCGAAATGTTTGAACGCACCACCCGTCGTTACGGCAAACCTGAATTTGCTTATGGATCGGTCAGCGTCAATGGTGTTCAAACTGAGATTGTTGAAGATGTGCTGTGGTCAAAGCCTTTTTGCAATCTGATCAATTTCCGCAAAAAGAGTGTCGGTCGTCCGCTCAATCAGCCAAAGATTTTGATGGTCGCGCCGATGTCGGGTCATTACGCGACATTGTTGCGGGGCACAGTCGAAACATTTTTACCGACCCATGATGTTTATATCACCGATTGGGTCGATGCGCGCACGGTGCCTTTGAGTGTCGGTCGTTTCGATCTTGATGACTATATCGATTATGTGATCGATATGATCCGTCTTTTGGGTCCCGATCTTCATTTGATGGCGGTGTGCCAACCCTCTGTTCCTGTGATTGCAGCCATCGCACGTATGGAAGCGGAAAATGATCCGGCAACGCCTTTGTCGATGACCTTGATGGGGGGACCGATTGATACGCGTGAGAGTCCCACAAAGGTCAATCTGCTCGCGCAGGATCGCGGCACAGAGTGGTTCAAGCGACACTGCATTGTTAAAGTGCCTTTGCCGAATGCCGGTTTCATGCGTGATGTTTATCCGGGATTTTTACAGCTCTCCGGCTTCATGGCGATGAATATTGATCGCCATATCGAAGCGCATGGCGAAATGTTCTCCCATCTTGTGCATGGCGACGGAGACTCGGCTGAAAAACATCGCGACTTCTATGATGAATATA
>CAWUMH010000130.1:0-4558 GCA_963923565.1 uncultured Alphaproteobacteria bacterium | reverse complement strand
TGCCAACAAGAAAAATTGGAACCGTAACATCGCGCAAGGCCACGGGTTGATCGCCTACAATCAGTTGACCTTCAGCAAGGCGATTTTCGAGATAAAGCCAACGCAGATATTCACTATGCATACGATAAGGCATGCGTGTCGCATCTTCCGACCATTGCATAAGGTCAGCCGGTCTTTCTCGTTCGCCCATGGCGTAATTTGAAATCATTCGCGACCAGATGAGATCATTCGATCGTAAGATATGAAATGTTCCGGCCATTTCGTCGGCCTGAAGATAGCCCCGCATCCACATCATATCTTCAATGAGAGCCAGTTGGCTTTCACTAATGAATAAACGTAATTCACCGGCTTCGTGGAAATCGGTTTGAGATGCGAAGAGGCTAAGGCTTTTCAAGCGGTGATCGCCATCTCGACCCATCGCAGCGGCCGCAATCGCTGCGAGCGTCCCCCCGAGACAATAGCCGGTAAGATGAATGTGATTGGCGCCGGTAATCGCACATGCGGCATCAATTGCCGACATAACCCCTTGCACACGATAATCATCAAAGCCGATATTGCGATCATCTGCATCAGGATTTTTCCACGACACGATGAAAACTGAAAATCCAGTATCAAGTAAATGGCGAATGAGCGAATTCGAAGGCGAAAGGTCAAGTATATAATATTTCATGATCCAGGCCGGAACTATAACGACAGGGATTGTATGAACAGAGGGGGTTCGCGGCTTGTAGTGAATAATTTCGGCAATCGCTGTTCGGGCAACCACCACACCGTCCATTGTTGCGACATCAATGCCAACGCGGAGGCGCTCTTCTTGCGGAGGCGCGCGTCCGAAGGCCTGTGCCGTCATGTCATCAAGCGCATTGAGCCAACCGTTAAAAAGATTAAGCCCATGGCTTTCAATACTGCGGGCGAGGATATCAGGATTGGTGATTATGTTATTGCTCGGCGCAGCCATATCGAGCGCTTGCCGGGCTAGAAACGCAAGAAGCCCCTGATGTCGCTCGCTCACACCGTGAACTTTAACCGCTTCGTCCCAAAATCGTTGAGCGGCAATGAATTGCCGTGCAAAGGCTGAGTAAGGGAGCTTTTGCCAAGCCTCGCTCGCAAAGCGCCGATCATGTGTGAGTGGGAGTGCGCCAACATCTCGTGTTCGTGCTTCATTCAAAGTAAGATCTATGCCACGCAATCCTTCAATCGAAGCGCACCGCATAAGTTCAATCATTCGACCGGGCGACGTTGTTAAATGCGTCGCCCAATCAAGAAGCGCTAGCGATAAGCCAATCGGTGACGTTCCGCCGGTTAAGCGTCCTATGGCAGCATGAAGAATGCGATCAATTATCGCACTTTCATTTCTGTTTTGCATACCAAGGTGAGGCACGATCATTTACCCCAAGGTAGTCTAGACCGCCAATCAGGATGAATTTCGTCGAGAGTCTTTTTCTGCTTGTCATCAAGCTGGTTATAAAAAACTTCCAATGGGCCACGAACAGTATGAATGGCAGCAATCATGGCATTCATATTGGCTTCGGCAACGGTCAACCGCTCGAGAGGTGACCAGCGTCCGCTATGCGGCTTTTCACAAAGCGGCTACAGCTGTGTGAGAGCCGTATTGAAAGCCATTCTCAATGTTTCGAGCCCCGGCTTCTGCGCCTCTGTCAATTTGATCTGGCGTTCGACCAGAGCTGAGAACCGGTCAATGTTACGCGCTCCCGCATCGCCGCAATAACGTTCGGAAGCGCCCCAGCCGAACCAATTGCGTGTTGGACCACCCCACATCATTTCATGACCGGGACCCCACCCTTCTTCGGCAGCATTTGCTTGGGTAAAGGGGGCTGCAGGAAGCAAAAAGAGTGCGGCAATAAGAACCTTGCGCAAGGTCGAAGAAGGTAACATCGAAAAAACTCCTGATCGTGAGGGCGTTCCAATGAACGGAGGCTTGATCATGGCCGGATAGCGATATTCTCGCGTTGATCTCGATCAGTGAGCCGATCGGGGCTATTACGAAGCACGTAAGAGGTTGCAACGGCGCCCATGCCGAGAGAAAAAGATCTATGTGTCTTCGTCACTCGACAGCGCCCTATTAGATATGCGACATGCAATGCACCAGTCGCGATCCTTAAGTCATTTTCCTATGCCATCTTCGAATTCATCCCACACCGCAGCGCGCTTTCCGTTTCATGCAGTTACGGCAGGTTTGCTTGCCGCCTTTGTCGGCTGTGCAAGTTCTTTTGCGGTTGTTGTTCATGGATTGAAAGTGGTCGGAGCCAGCGAGGCGGAAGCGACATCGGGCCTTATGGCACTTTCAATCGCGATGGGGATTGGTGGCATTATTCTGAGTTTAAAAACCCGCATGCCTGTGAGCGTGGCGTGGTCCACCCCCGGCGCGGCCCTTCTCGCGACAACTGGTGCGTTACCCGGCGGATTCTCAACGGCTGTTGGCGCGTTTATCGTCTCATCAATTCTCTTGGTCATTGCAGGTTTATGGAAGCCTTTGGGGCGCGCGGTGAGCGCGATCCCCTCCGCACTCGCTAATGCGATGCTCGCCGGCATTCTTTTGCATCTTTGTATCGCACCCGTGACGGCGGTGGCGCAGATGCCTTTTGCCGGCCTCGTGATTGTCGTCGTTTGGGCACTTGTTGCGCGCATTAAACGTGTTCTCGCTGTTCCTGCTGCCGTTCTTGTTCTGATCGGGATTTTGATTTTTTCAGGCACAACACCTGTGCTTGAACTCTCGGCGCTGATGCCAAAGCCAATTTTGATTTCACCGCAATTTTCGTTGTCTGCGATTATCAGCATCGCCATTCCGCTCTTTATCGTCACGATGGCATCGCAAAATATTCCCGGCATTGCCGTTCTTGCAGTGCACAATTATCGGCCCGAGCCGGGACCGCTGTTTACAGTAACCGGTGTACTTTCGCTGCTGTCGGCGCCTTTCGGCGGTCACGCTGTCAATCTTGCCGCTATCACAGCGGCTCTTTGCGCGGGGCCTGATTGTCACCCTGATCCGGCAAAGCGCTATGTTGCAGGCGTAACGGCGGGAATCGTTTATGTGCTTTTCGGATTTTTAGCTGGTGGAGCAACGGCGTTGATTGCTGTTTCGCCTCCAATTTTGATCGAGGCGGTTGCGGGCCTTGCTCTTATTAGTGCGTTTGGCGCCGCAATTATGGCCGCCGTGCAAGAGCCTGATGAGCGTGAGGCGGCCGTTGTTACATTTCTTGTTGCCGCTTCGGGTTTGACGATTTTTGGCATTGGCGGCGCCTTTTGGGGGCTCATTGCGGGCGGATTGCTGCGGGTCCTGCGTCGGTTTGGCACGGCGGCCTAACACCTCCTGCAGAGCTTGGCAGTTTTCTTTACCCGCGCGACAAGTTATCGTAACGCACGATTTTTCCTGCACTGGAGCCGATGATGACCGCCAACCCGAATTCACTCGCCGCACGCGATATCGAATTTTATTTCCATCCCGTTACGAATGCGCGTCGCCATGAGCAAGTCGGACCGATGATCATCACGCATGGCAAGGGCATCCATGTTTATGATGATGGGGGTAAGGAATATATTGAGGCCATGGCAGGCCTTTGGAGTGTCGCGGTCGGTTTTGGTGAAGAGCGTCTAGCGAAGGCGGCAGCCAAACAAATGAGCGAGCTACCTTATTATCATTCCTTCTCGCACAAATCGCATCCGCAGGCGATCGCGCTTGCAGAACGCATGGTAAAAATGGCACCCGGTAAAATGGGTAAGGCGCATTTCACCAATTCCGGCTCGGAAGCGAACGATACCGTCGTGAAAATGGTCTGGTATTACAATAACGCGCTCGGCCGTCCGCAGAAAAAGAAAATCATTTCGCGCATTAAAGCCTATCACGGCATTACACTGGTTTCGGCCAGCTTGACGGGCCTTCCAAACAATCATCGTGATTTCGATGTACCGTTCCCACAATTCAAACATGTCAGCTGCGCGCATCATTGGCGTTATGCTGAGCCCGGCGAGAGCGAGGAAGATTTCGCAACGCGTCTTGCCAAAGAGCTTGAAGATAAAATTCTTGCTGAAGGTCCTGAAACGGTTGCCGCATTCATCGGTGAGCCGGTTATGGGCGCGGGCGGTGTCTTCATTCCGCCGCGTACTTATTGGCCGAAAATGCAGGCCGTATGCCGCAAATATGATGTGTTGTTGATTGCTGACGAAGTCATCAATGGTTTCGGTCGTACCGGTACAACATGGGGCTGCACGACCTACGGAATCGAACCCGATATCATGGTGTGCTCAAAACAAATCACGTCATCTTATGTGCCTTTGGCAGCGATCGTTTTCACCAATGAAATCTACAATGTCATTGCTGATAACACCGCGAAGATCGGCGTGTTTGGTCACGGCTTTACGACGTCGGGTCATCCGCTTGCGATGGCGGTTGCCAATGAAAATCTCGATATTATTGAAGAGCGCGGCTTGATGCAGCGCGTGCCGCAACTGAGCCCGCGCTTCCTTGAGCGAATCCATTCTTTTAAAGATCATCCGCTAGTTGGCGAAACACGCGGCGTTGGCATGATTGGTGCGATGG
>CAWUMH010000129.1:0-4607 GCA_963923565.1 uncultured Alphaproteobacteria bacterium | reverse complement strand
AATGGGCGGCCCAGGCGGTGGCATGGGCGGCGGCATGGACTTCTGAGGAAGTCCATAAAGACGCCTCCCATCATCAAAAAAAGTGAAAGTCGGGCAAGCCCGACTTTCATGGCGGCGGCATGGACTTCTGAGGAAGTCCAAAGCTTCTCGCAAAAACCAAAGGGCGCACTCCGGTGCGCCCTTTTTTATTCGTCATTACGAGCCGAATTTTCAAATCGCCATTGCGATTGGATCGTTAGGCCGTCATTGCGAGCGAACGCGAAGCAATCCAGTTGGAGATTCAGAATAAGGCGTAATGGAGCCATTACGCTCAATCAACAACCATCAGCTGGATTGCTTCGCTCCCGCTCGCAATGACGGACGAAGTGATAGCTACCCCCTACTCCCGCACCACCTCAATTCAACAACCGCTTCTGCAATTTCTCCATATCGCGCAAGGCGGCATGGAGCATGTCGCTTAAACTGTGAAACGCACGGGCTTCATCATCGCTTATTGCGCCGGCGCTGTCTTCGATGCGCTCTTGAGCGCGTATCAAGACCGATTGCAAATGAATAAAAAGAACATGCACGGAATAGCCGAGCGAAAAATCTTCCGGAAAATCTTTGAGCAACATCGCACACCCCCGAAGATAAAAACGGCCCCAGCGCAAAACGCGCTGGTGCCGGGGTGTTAGAAAAACCACAACCACATGGCCGCGACGCTTTTAGTCTCGCGACCTGGACATAACGTCGCCACCCCGACGTGATGCGTCAGGGCAGTTTGGTGTCGGCAGATGCACTGCCGGTGGTTGTGGGGTTTTCTATGCCCCGAGTCATGATGTGCATGACCTAGCGGAAACATAACATCCCTACCCAAAAACGCAAAGTGCCCAACGTTCAGTACGCGGACTGCGTATATGAGGCATAAAGTGGTGAAAGAGCGTGAAATTGGAGTGGCGCATTTTATTTAAATGCAGCCAATCCTGTCATTGCGGGGAGCGTAGAGATTTGCCTAAAGAGTCTATTCCCCGTTGCACATTATCAAAAAATTGCCGCGTTGATTGTTCGAATGAAAATTGTGAGGCGAAGGCGCGGGCATTTTTGGATGACAGACGGATTGCCTGACGCGCGGCAACAGCAAGATTCTCATCGAGCACCGCGCTTCCCGCATCCGCAACATCGCGAATGAGACCTAGGCCCGGAAAAGCCGCAATGGGAAGACCCGAGGCGAGCGCTTCCAGCAAAACAAGACCGAAGGTTTCCGTGCGGCTTGGAAACACAAAAGCATCGGCTGACGCATAAAGACGCGCGAGATCCTCACCGAATTGCGCGCCGAGAAAATGCGCGTCGGGATAAGTTGCCTGCAACCGCGCGCGATCAGGTCCATCACCGACGATGACTTTTGATCCGTCGAGTTCGAGTGACAAAAAAGCCTCAAGATTTTTCTCAACCGCTAACCTTGCGACACAAAGATAAATCGGACCGGGAAGTGCGAGGACACGCTCATCGCGCGGACGGAATAAATCCGTATCGACACCGCGCGACCAGAGCATCAAGCGGTTAAATCCTTTTTCCCGCAATTCGTCGCCCAATGCTTCAGTGGCCACCATCGTCCCATCGCCGCTATTGTGAAATTTTCTGAGCAGCGCATAGGTCAATTGTTCGGGCACGGGTAAGCGTGCCCGAAGATATTGCGGATAGCGTGTGTGATAACAGGTCGTGAAGGATAGATTGCGCGCCCGACAGGCACGCCGTGCGAGTAGACCCAAAGGCCCCTCTGTCGCCAAATGAACGGCATCAGGTTTTGCCGCATCAATCAAGTCATTCAGAATTTTGGGGCGCGCGAGAGAGAGACGGATTTCCGCATAGCCAGGCATCGGCACAGTGCGGAATTGCTCAGGCGTTATAAAAACAATCTCTTCGCCCATCCGGCGTGCTTCTGCTTCAAGCTGTTCGAGAGACCGCACCACACCATTAACTTGCGGATGCCAGGCATCGGTAACAACAAGAACGCGCATCAGGCCGCCGATCGCAAGTCTTCACGCTCGTCGTCAAGAAGGGTGTTCGCTGCGCGCAACGAGGTCCACCGCATTAATTCAAGCGTGCCGTCAAAACCCTCAACAAGCGCTGAACAAGAATCAACCCAATCGCCTGTATTGAGATAAAGATAATCTTCAAATTGGCGGATCACCGGCGCATGAATATGGCCACATACAACGCCATGCACATCAAATTTGCGCGCATCATTGATAACCGCACGCTCAAAGGCACCGATGAAATTCACCGCGCGTTTCACCTTCTGCTTGCTCCAACCAGAAAAGGACCAATACGGAAGACCCAGACGCCGCCTTACCCATCCGATCGTGATATTGAGTCCAATCGCAATATCATAAGCCCAATCGCCCAAATGTGCGAGCCATTTCACATTATTGACGACGACGTCGAATTTGTCGCCATGAAGAATGAGCAGGCGCTTGCCATCAGCGGTTTCATGCACAATCTCTTCATGCAACTCGACGCCACCAAAATTCTGGCCCACATAATCGCGCAGAAACTCGTCATGATTGCCGGGAATATAAACGACGCGGCAACCTTTGCGCACCCGCCGCAGTAATTTCTGAATCACGTCATTATGAGCTTGCGGCCAATACCATCCCGCCTTCAACCGCCAGCCATCTATGATGTCACCAACGAGATAGATCGTTTCCGCCTCGACATGTTTAAGAAAGTCGAGAAGGAGATCGGCCTGACATCCCTTCGTCCCCAAATGGATATCCGACAAAAACAAAGTCCGGACGCGCTTAATAGCCGGTTGAGACACACATTTACTCCCTGACGACTCATAGTTTCCCGACGCCAAAATCCTGATTTCTTTGACGGGATGATGACAGTTTCACGGCCAAGCTCGAAAGCCCATCCGCATAATCACGCATAATCAACTCGACCAATTGGTTTGGAAGTCACCGAAGAGCGTGAGTCCGCCACAAGCGAATATCGTTTGCCCGGTGATATAATTCGCATCCGCCGAAGCCAAAAACGCATAAACACCTGCAACATCCTCAGGCGTTGCCACCCGCCGCATCGGTATATGATTTTCAACAACACTCACCGCTTTCGGATCGTGCCTCCAGGAATCATTCAAACTCGTTGAGATTGCACCGGGCCCTACTGCATTCACACGGATATTCTTATCTGCATATTCTAGCGCCAAAGTGCGTGTGAGATTGGAAAGCCCGCCTTTGCTAATGGAATAAGCGAGAAAAGCGGGTTTCGGAATGAGCTCATGCACGCTTGTCGTGTTGATGATCGATCCGCCACCCGCGCGCGTTTGAAAATGCGCAATCGCCTTTTCAGAGGCGTAAGCCGCACCCATCAAATTAACTGCAACGATTTTTTCAAACTTAACCGGATCAAATCCGCCGCCCGGCGTTTCAGCTTGAATGCCGGCATTGTTAATCAGGCAGTCAAGGCGACCCCACTCTTTCACAACATGATCGATCGCATCATGGATGGCCGTGCGATCAGACACATCAGCTGCGGCGATTATATGCCGCGCCGACTCAAAACCATTTTTGCGGCTGATGGCCTTCACGCTTTCGAGTGTAGCCTCGGCTTCTTTGTCATCACGGAAATGATTGATGGCAATGGTTGAACCTTCAGCGGCAAAGCGTTCGGCAACCGCACGCCCGATGCCGCGTGAACCGCCTGTGATGAATGTATATGTGCCGCCAAGGCGCGCCTTTGTCATGATCGCGTTACACCTCTGTTAAGACCCGCGCGCAACACGGCGACGCGAAGCAGGACGCATGATGATGAAAAGCCGATAGGCGAGAAGCGCCGTCAGAACAAGTGCAAATATAAGCGGCCAGGTGATATCGCGTTTCACAAGCCACCAATAATGCACAATGCCGAGAATCGCGATGGCATAGATAAGGCGATGCAAGCGGGCCCAAGTTTTGCCGCCCAAGCGCAACACCCATCCACGCGTTGAAGTCACAGCGAGGGGAATCATCAACAGAAAAGCCAAAAATCCGACAAGAATAAAAGGCCGCTTGGCAATTTCGCGCGCGAGATCGGAAAAATCAAATAGACGATCAAAGCCGATATAGGCCAGAAAATGGAGAGAGACATAATAGAACGAAAACAACCCGAGCATGCGGCGTAATTTGATCGCGTCATTCCATTTTGTTATGCGCCGCAAAGGGGTCACAGCGAGTGTCAGCAAAAGAGAATAAATGACCCAGTCACCCGTATGATGCAAAATGGCTTCTGCGGGATTAGCGCCCAGCATGACCGGATCAAGAAAAATAGCATAAGTGATCAACAGAGAAGGCAGAAGCAAAAAACAAAAGAGCAAGGGCTTGATCACGCCGATGATCAAACGCGGCCGCGTGAAAAAGGAATGGGGAGCGGTCGCGTTCATCAGATCAATAAAATTTCGCTAGATCCATACCGGCATAAAGTGAGGCCACTTGTTCGCCATAACCATTAAATGGTTCGGTATCGTGATTGGCAAAGAAACCGGGCAGACGTCTTTCGCGTTTCTGGCTCCAGCGCGGATGATCAACCGCCGGATTCACATTGGAATAAAATCCATATTCATTCGGTGCCGCGCTATTCCACGCGGT
>CAWUMH010000128.1:0-4631 GCA_963923565.1 uncultured Alphaproteobacteria bacterium | reverse complement strand
CATGTTCAGCCCTTCAACACCGGCTGAAAAGGCCATCGCCGTATAGATATAGCCCTTCGGCACATGCGCGCCAAAGCCTTCGGCCATCAATGTCATGCCGATCATCATCAAGAAGCCCAAGGCCAACATGACGATTGTCGGATTATGTTTGATGAAGTTCGACAAAGGCTCAGCAGCGAACATCATCGCGAGCACGGCCGCAATAACGGCAACGATCATGATCGGCAAATGTTCTGTCATCCCGACAGCGGTGATGATGTTGTCAATTGAAAAGACAAGATCGAGAAGAAGGATCTGCACGACAGCGGCGGCCAGTCCTCGTTTTGTCGGTGCGGAGAACATGTCATTTTCTTCTTTTGGATTAAGCGAGTGATGAATTTCACGTGTCGCCTTCCAAACGAGGAAGAGACCACCTGCTATCAAGATGAGATCACGACCTGAAAAACTCTTTTCGAAGATTGTGAACAAGGGCTCGACGAGGTGAATGATAAAGGTCAGTGCACCGAGCAAAACAATACGCAGTCCCAGTGCGGCGAGAAGACCGATGCGCCGCGCGATTTTTTGCTGCTCTGGAGGAAGCTTATTTGAAAGAATTGAAATGAAGATCAGATTGTCGATACCGAGGACGACTTCCATCGTCACAAGTGCAGCAAGCGCAACCCACGCATGGGGATCAACAAGAAGAGAATAGAGATAGTCCATTACAATCGGCTTTCGGTTCGTGGCCGTTCGGCGCGGTCGGCAGAATCGGAAATGACGGGATCTGTTTAGCGACTAAACGTCGAAAACGCGAACGCGGCGGCGCGTGTTGCGCTCAACAACGACGGCTGGCTTCGATCCGCCGCGGGCGATTGTTGCGACACGCTCGGTCATTTTGCGTTGAGCAACGGCGCGCATGACTTCGCGCTTCACATCATCAACCGCCATACCCATTAAGGCGGCGGCAATCTCGGCCTGCGCTGCGGGGTCGTCGCTAATGTCGCGCGCGGCTTCAATCGCTTCCTTGATATCAGGAGGTGACTGCTTAACCTTCCGATAGCCGTGCTTGGTTTTCCAGACGGCACTCATCGCCGCGACCTTTCAAAACGGGGTAATTTACCGAGATCGACCGTGATTATGTCCGATTCCGCGTAAAAAGGAATATAGCAGGATTATGCTGCAGTGCAACATAATCCAAACTCGGGAGAATTACGTCTTTGTCTTCTAATTTGGATCAGTTGAGGCGGATTCCCTGCTGATAAACGCCTAAAAGCGCATGATCGGGGCCAAGATGGACCAAATCAGCGGGCATTCCCGGGCAGAGCGCGCCGATTTTCTCTTCAAGTCCGATCATCCTCGCCGGGGTGCTTGTGACCATGGTCAATGTGTCGGCGAGCGAAATGCCGATCGAGAGCGCATAATGAACGGCATCAAGGAGGGTAATGTCAGCGCCTGCCAATGTGCCGGAGCCGAGTGTTAGGCGATTATCCTCTCGGCGAACCTCTCGCCCTTGAAGGGTGAAATAATCGGGGCCGCCAGCCGCTGACGGCATGGCGTCCGATATCAGCGCGATGCCTTCTGGGCCTTTCGCGGCGAGGGCGGCGAGAATGGCGGTTGGTGCCACATGATGGCCATCGGCAATCAGTCCGCAGATCACGCGGGGGTCGGCAAGTGTCGCGCCGACAAGGCCCGGCGCTCGCGCATCGCATTGGCTCATCGCATTGAAAAGATGAGTAACCGCGCGCGCGCCCGCATCGAAGGCATGCTTGGCTTCGGTATCCGTCGCGTTTGAATGACCGAGGCTCACATGAATGCCGGCGAGAACAAGAGCACGGATGTGATCGGGGCTCACTTTATTCGCGGCAAGCGTCAAAAGAAGAACACCTGCTTTGGCGGCAGCGAGTGCTTTGATGTCAGCGTCTGTGAGAGCTCTGATAAACTCGGCGTGATGCGCGCCTTTTTTATCAGGATCAATGAAGGGCCCTTCGACATGAAGCCCGAGAACGCCCGGGATTTTTACATAGGCTGCTTTTCCGGCGTTGAGGGCTTCATCAAGAACTTTGGGGCTATCTGTGATCACTGTCGGCAACAGGGATGTTGTGCCAAAGCGGCGATGTGCTTTCGCAATTTTATCAATACCTTCGAGAGTCGGTTCGTCATTAAAGAGCGTGCCGCCACCGCCATTGACCTGCACATCAATGAAGCCAGGAGACAAGGTGCCGCCTGAAAGATCGATTGCCTCACCATCGCGTGGTCTTTCGCTGACAGGTATGAGTGCGCTAATCACGCCGTTCACAACAATCAGAGCGTGATCTTTAAGAATTTTTTTGCCGTCAAATAAATCTGTACCGAAGAAAATCTGCTTCATGCGAGAGATCCTCCTGCAAGAAGGATCGCGCCGTCAACAGCATCATAGAGCGGATCGGAAAAAGGATCTTGTCCTTCAAGGGAAATCCACGGGCGCATGACCTGCGCGAGGCCGCCCGTTAAAGCGATACGCTCTGCGCCTTGTCTTTGAAGAGCATTGGCAAGATCAAGAAGGGCGCGCGCGGCGTTTTTTACGATTGGCAACGCCACCTCATCACCTGTGGCAGCATGTTCCAGTACGAGGGGACAGAATGCGCCGTAATCAGCACCTTTCGCAGTGACAGAAAAGCGTGTGATGGCCGAAGGATCATTATTAAAATGCTTCAAAATTTGTTTTGTCAGCGATGTTTGAGATCGCAAATCATCAGCGGCCAAAAGCGCATGACGCAAGGCTTCACTGCCGATCCGTGCAGCCGATCCTTCATCACCCAACCGAAAGCCACGCCCGCCAATGTGATAGATTTTTTTGCTTGTCCGATAGAGACCCGCAGAGCCCGTGCCGGCAATCACAATCGCGCCGTCCTGTCCGGCATGAGCGCCGAGACAGGCGATCATCGCATCACTATCGACCATCACCGTTCTAAACTCGGGAAAGGCTTTCGCGACGCGCGCGGGATCATCAAGGGTAACAATGCCCGCTAACCCTAAGCCGAGTGATGCGCTAGCTCTCACTGTCGCGCTTTCATGGATTATGCCGAGCGCCTGATCGAGCGCTTTATGAATTTCAATAATCGCTGCGTCAAAATCGGAATGAATATTCGACGGGCCCGCTTCGCCTTCAGCATAAATTTGCCCGGCGCTATTTCTGATACGAACCCGACAGCGGGTGCCACCGCCATCAACGCCGATGGTCAAGGGCAGGGCGTTACCATTCATGAAGCAGGCTTGTTATTCATGGGAGCAAGGGTCGCCTGATCGGAGGCTGACGGGTCGCGATAATTGTCGATATTCTTGAATGCCTCGCGCAACGCGCCCGACCAACCTTTCGAGAGTTTTTCGAAATAGGGATCATTTTGCGAGATACGCCGCTGATAAGAAATTTCAAGCGAGTCGCGCTCATACATCAGGAGATCAATCGGCATGCCGACCGAAAGATTCGAACGCAAAGTCGAGTCGAAGGAAATCAAAATCACCTTCGCGCCTTCGCCCATCGTCATATCCGGACGGGCCACGCGATCGAGAATAGGCTTACCATATTTATGCTCGCCGATCTGGAAGAAGGGCGTGTCTTTCGTCGCTTCGATGAAATTGCCTTCGGCATAAATTTGAAACATGCGCGGCGGCTCACCATGGATTTGTCCGCCCAGAATGAAAGAACAGGCGAAGACGCCATTATTGGCTTCAAGCGCGGGACCATCGACACGCCGCACATCGCGTACCGCTTCACCGATGAGACGCGCCGCTTGAAACAAGGTCGTGACATTCACGAGCGAAGCGCTGCCATTTTCTTCCGCCGCATCGATCTGCTCATTGAGATTTGAAATGACAGCCTGTGTCACAGCGAGGTTACCGGCCGACAAGAGAACGAGAACGCGGTCGCCCTTTTTCTCCCAAACATGCATCTTGCGAAACACGGCGATATTGTCGAAGCCCGCATTGGTGCGTGTGTCCGAGGCAAAGATGATGCCATCATCAAGCCGCAAGCCGACGCAATAAGTCATGTTAGGCTCCTTCAGGAGTGGGAAGACGGCGAAAAGGCCGGGGAGGTTTTACTGGTCTCCGGCGCGAACGACAACCTCTACGCTGAGCGCTTCTCCCCCTGCGCCTCGCATTGTTCCGCGTACCGGCGCGGCAGCGGCGGCATCAAAGCCAATGGCCAGTCGTGCATAGTGATCGGTCGGGCAGACACCGTTAGCCGCGTCAAATCCGATCCACCCCAACTCTTCCGTATAGGCTTCAGCCCAGGCATGATGGGCAACCGCTGAAGTTTCCCCCTCGACCAAGAGATAGCCGGTCACATAACGTGCCGGAATTGATAGGACGCGCGAGGCGGCGATGAAAATATGCGCGTGATCCTGACAAACGCCGCGTTTGGCGCGGAACGCTTCCGCCGCGGTCGTCAAAGCATGGGTGGCATCTGTGTCATAGGCCACAGTCTCATGGATGGCGGATAAGAGCGCATGTAAGGTTTCAAGACGCGTTGCGCGACGGCATTGTGAGGCCAATGTGGCAATCGCGGATGACTCGGCTGTTCTCGCTGTTGGGCGAAGGAATATTGCAGGCGGCACGGAGTCATTTGTTGCGCCCACAACACCCGCGCGGTCAAAAGTTTCAATTACGCCTTT
>CAWUMH010000127.1:0-4789 GCA_963923565.1 uncultured Alphaproteobacteria bacterium | reverse complement strand
CAAAACTCGTGACATCATATTTTTCATTTGGTGAATGGATGCGATCATCATCCAAGCCAAAACCGATGAGCAGCGTATCGAGACCCAATGATTTCTTGAAATCACCAACGATGGGAATTGACCCGCCGGACCCAAGTGTGACCGCATCAACGCCCCATTCATCATGCAACGCGGATTTTGCCGCAACGAGATCGGGCATATCGAAAGGCAATGTAATCGCGGGCGAGCCTTTGTGGCTGATAAATTCTACCGTGCAATCTTTCGGAAGCCGCGCATGCACATGCGCATGAAAAGCGTCGCGGATTTTTGCCGGATCCTGATCGCCAACGAGCCGGAACGAGACTTTCGCACTCGCTTCAGCGGCAATCACCGTTTTCGCACCCACGCCTGTGTAGCCGCCAATAATACCATTGACGTCACATGTCGGGCGCGATTGCACCATTTCGATCAGCATGCGGCCCTTCTCGCCTGCCGGTTCAGATAAGCCTATGGGCTTCAAAAAGGACTCCGGTGTCAAACCAAGTGAAGCCCATTGATCAAGGACTTGCTTGGGTGTTTCAGGCACACCCACATAAAAATCTTTAAGTGTGACGCGGCCCTCGGCGTCATGAAGATCCGCTAGAATTTTATTCAATACGCGAATGGGGTTTTGTGCGCCGCCGCCATAGAGCCCAGAATGTAAATCACGGTTCGCCGCTTTGATCGTCAGTTCTTCATAAACCATGCCGCGCAAACCCGTTGTGATTTGCGGCGTGCCTTGATCCCACATGGAGGTATCGCAGACCAGCGCGATATCGGCCTTTAATCTTTCGCGATTGGCAATAACAAACGCGGGCAAATGTTTTGAGCCGTCTTCCTCTTCGCCTTCGATCATGAAGGTGATACCGATGGGTAGCGCGCCAGTGACCTCTTTCCATGCGCGACACGCTTCGATGAATGTCATGACCTGACCTTTATCATCGGCGGCACCACGCGCGCGGATCACTTTGCGCCCATCCTCAAGCGTGACGAGCTGCGGATCAAAGGGGCCGCTCTCCCATAAATTCAAAGGATCAACCGGCTGCACATCATAATGACCATAAAACAACGCATGTTTTTTGGCGCGCCCGTCGCAACGCGCGAGAACAACCGGATGGCCGCCTGTCGGCGCAACCTCGGCAACGACGCCGAGTGAAGCGAGCTCCGCTTTCAACCATTCCGCCGCTTTGATGCAGTCGTTCTTATAGGCCGGATCAGTCGAGATTGATTCAATCTTCAACCAGTCGAACAAACGCGTGCGCGCTTCCGTACGATGCGTATCAAGATAGGAAAGAACATCATTAAGCTGTGACATGGACCAATCCGGCAAAGACAGTGACTAGATCGCCACCAGTTTAGGGGAGAGGCTCGCGATGAAGCAAGGGCACAAAAAAGCCGCCCTGCTCTGCATCGTGCTTATCGACAACAGCGCGCTTAAGGAGCCCTCTTGCGGGCAACCAAAGACGCGACCGCGCAAGAGGCAACACGTGCCGCTTCACTATCGGCCCGGCTGGTGAGAATAATCGGTACGCGCGCGCCGACCGCAATACCCGCCGCTTCCGCATGCGCCATAAAGGATAGAGTCTTTGCCAAAATATTGCCGGAGATTAGATCCGGCACAACGAGCACATTGGCGCGTCCCGCGACACGCGAGACAATATGTTTCTGCCTGACCGCACCCATATCGATGGCGTTATCGAGTGCCAAGGGACCGTCAAGTATAGCACCCGAAATCTGTCCGCGATCGGCCATTTTGCATAAAGCTGCCGCTTCAATCGTTGAAGGGATTGCGGGGTTCACGGTTTCCGTTGCCGAGAGAAGAGCCACACGCACATCATCAATACCAATCGCATGCGCAAGATCGATCGCGTTTCGAACGATATCGGCTTTTTCTGCTAATGTTGGTGCGATGTTAATCGCAGCATCTGTAACGACCAGTGGCTCATTGTGACCATGCGTGGCCATAACAAAACAATGGCTGATGCGGCGTTCAGTACGAAGGCCCAATTTCGAGTCAACAACCTCCGCCATCAATTCATCCGTATGAAGACTGCCTTTCATCAAGGCTTCAACACGGCCTGAGCGCGCGAGTTCAACCGCGCGTGCAGCTGCCGCATGACTATGAGGCGTCGCCTCAAAGACAAATCCTGTTAAATCGACTTTTGCGTCTTCGGCCGCAACGCGAATTTTTGCTTCAGGACCCACCAATATAGGATCGATCAATCCTGCTTCTTGTGCATCTTTGACACTCTCAAGACTTGTAATGTCACAGGGATGAACAACCGCAACCTTCAAGGGCTGACCACGCCGCGCCTGCTCGATCAGGGCTTTGAAAACTGGATGGGGAACAGGATGACCACTCATCATAAATTCCTTATACTCTATGCCTGTGCGCTGGGGCGAACGTTCACTTGTTCGTACCACCGCAAAACATTTTTATGATCCTCTGGCACTTTGATTTTTGTCGGCTTCATGAAGTCCACCGCGCAAAGCAAAGTGATATCGGCAATCGAATAGGTAGGACCTGCAATATACGGGACCTCCCCCAGCCGATCATCGATCATGCGCAAAGACGTCATCATTTTTGGCTTGTTAGCCTCTGCCCATTCAAGGATTTGCGGGATTTCATGTGTGGCCATGCCCGGATGGCCATGACGAAACACCATCTGGACTTCCGTCATGAATCCCAATTCGACACGGCGATTCCACATTTCAATTGTCGCTTTCTCAAGAGGTGTTCGACCGAAAAGAGGAGGGTCAGGATAAAGCTCCTCGAAATAACGCGATATAGCGACAGATTCGGTAATAATCGTTCCGTCATCAAGTTCGAGGGTTGGCGTACGACGTAACGGATTGAGCTTGGAAAACGCCTCCGAGCGGTGTTCGAACGCGGCGAGATCAACCATCACGCGTGGCACCTCAATGCCCTTCTCCGCCAAGAATATACGCACCCGCCGCGGATTGGGCGCACGCACGCTATCATAAAGTTTCATTAGCAAGACTCCGGCTCAGGGTCGATAATCAGTCTAGCACATAATGTCCCACGTCAACCTTAAGACGATATTCTGATTGCATCGCATTTGAAGGATTTCCGGAAAGCTCCTTTAACCGGACATACGTAAAAGTCTGGGGAGAAGAGAGTTGACCCATGGCCTTGTCCCGACGACTCACAATCGCCCCTTTTGCACCGCACGCTTTGGCGCGCCTGTCTGATCGTTTCTCAAAGACGTGGCAGATCGTGAATACACATGGTGGTGATGTCCTTCTTTGCATGCCCGTTGGTGGGCTTACTCTTTTGGCACTCTCCGGTGATGTGGGTCATGGCGAACCGGTCTCCATAATTCTTCTGACAGCGCTCTTTGGATTGATTTTGGTCTGGCGGATGGCGATGAGCGCTGCCGAACGCAAAGCTATTCGTCATGAACGTGATGTTTTGATTGCGGGACTCGAAGAGGCGCGCCTCCGCTCGGAGGATGCGCGCCAACGCGCCGAAGATTTGAACACGGCAAAGTCGCGTTTTCTAGCAAGCATCAGCCATGAATTGCGCACGCCGCTAAATGCCATTCTCGGCTTCTCCGAAATCATGGAAGCGGAACTTCTCGGCCGCCATCGCGTCAAAGCCTATCGCACTTATGCCCGCGACATTCACGAGAGCGGGCGGATGTTGCTCGGTCTCATCGATGAATTGCTCGATTTGTCGCGCATTGAAGCGGGGCGTTTTGATCTTGTTGAAAGCGAGATTCTGCTTGCCGACATTGCCGCTGATTGTGCGCATCTTGTCGAATTGCGCGCACAAAGCCGTGATCTATCATTGCTCTTGATGATTGATCCGTCGCTCACACCTTTGCGCGCTGACCCGCGCGCCATCCGCCAGATCATTCTCAATCTCCTGTCGAATGCGATTAAATTTACACCTGAAGGCGGCGAGATCATCTTGGAGATCGGTGCGACAAAATCTGGCGGACAATTCATCAAAGTGGCGGACACGGGCCCCGGCATTCCCGCTTTTGAAATTCCGATTATTCTTGAAAGTTTCGGGCGCGGTACGCTCGCCATTAAAACAGCGAAAGAGGGCGCCGGACTCGGTTTGCCGATTGTGCGCGGGTTAACGTCGATGCATGGCGGCGAATTTTCACTCGCTGCGCGCGACGGCCAAGGCACCGTCGCACTCATCACCTTGCCCGCAGAGCGCGTGCTTCAAAAGACTGAGAGAGTCATGCCCGCCGAGCGATACGCGGCATAAGTCTTAATCGGCGCGGTCATCCACTTTCGCTTCGCCAAATGTCGCCATACCATCATGACAGGCGACGGCCGCTTTGATCACACCAATAGCGAGTGCGGCACCTGAACCTTCACCCAAACGCATGCCGAGTTCGAGCAGTGGCTTTTTGCCAAGGCGATCAAGCACATCACGATGCGCGCCTTCCGCTGAAAGGTGACCCGCAAAACAATGGTCAAGCGCTTGAGGGTTGGCCGCATGGAGCACGGCTGCTGCAGCCGTTGCCACATAACCGTCAATCACAAGCGGAATGCGTTCCATCCGCGCGGCTAAAATCATACCGGCCATCGCGGCAATCTCGCGGCCGCCCAGATGCTGCAACACGAGCAGCGGATCATGAAGAATGGACGCGTGAGTTTGAAGAGCCGTTTCAACAGCCGCACATTTGCGTTTCAAGCCTTCATCATCAATGCCTGTGCCGCGCCCGACCCAATGTGAAACAGAACCACCATAAAGGGCCGCATAAAGTGCGGCCGCAATCGTTGTATTGCC
>CAWUMH010000126.1:0-4821 GCA_963923565.1 uncultured Alphaproteobacteria bacterium | reverse complement strand
ATGTATCTTGAACGGTTGTCGTAATATCTTGCCGCACATGGTGAATCTGCGGAAAAATATCTTCTTTCAAATTCGCAGCACGCTCATAAGCGCGTGTGATATGGCGCCGAATGCCGCTCTTCTCCGGCATCATCAACACATTCTCTACGCCGCACGCACGCAAAGCCGACAAAACACGCAAAATAATATTGGCACGATCCGTCACCTGCAATGTCGACGCATTCGCCACAACGCGACGAATATCACTCGCCGATACAGGATTGGCCACTATGCCCACTAAGGGTGACATTACAGCACTCCCAGAACCCTTATTCGCGCTTTTTACTGCTACGCAAAATCTTTGTTTCGACTAGGCGAACCTGTTTCGCCTCACTTGTCAATTACCCCGCACAGAAACGGTCGCTTGTTTTCTATGCAGGGCACGATCTTCACTATGTTTTAGAGCCCGTCATATGCGGCAAGTGCTCGCGCGGAATAGACCGCGCCGGGGCCGCCGCCCATTTCAATAGCGACGCCTAAAGTTTCAGCGAGTTCCTCGCGTGAGGCACCATGCTTCTTGGCGTTCGAGACGTGGAATACGATACAATCACCACACCCCTTGGACACAGCAATTGCAACCGCAAGCAGCTCCTTGAATTTAGAATCAAGCGCACCGTCTTTGCTGGCTTCGCCCATTAATTTTTGAAACGCGCCCATGCTGCCCGGTATTGCTTTTCCGAGCGCCATAAAGCGCGCGTTCATGGCATTGAGTTCGTCTTTAGGAGTTGCGGACACGATTAGTTTCCTTGTTGACTGAGACTAGATTTAAGAAATTCCGAGCTTGGCTTTTAGATCGTAGCGAACTGCGATAGCCGCCGTCGCGATCACAGAAGAGCCTGCTCGTTCGGGATAGGGAATATCCAATCCGCCTTTGACGAGATTAACGGTGGCTTTGCCGACGGGCAGGCTTTTGCGAACCGCTTCGGCATCTACAGCTTCAGGCTTTTGCACGCCGATCGTCACTTCGATCTCGAGATCATCGACCGGAATGTCGAGGCTGCGCGTGAAGGGGAGGGAGGAATGATGAATGGCGTCTTGTACAGCCCGGAGCGCCGCTTTTGTATAATCGCCGCCATGCATGTCATTGCCATGACCCATTTCGAGAATGATGCGTTGCTTGGCCATGATTTAGACTCCCGGAAGATCGAGCGACACGATTGCCGCGGCATTGGCGATAACGGTGAGGTTGGTGCCTTCGTCATTCATGATTTCGAGACCGCCCTGCATGACTTCGACTGAGGCTTTGCCATAAGGGAGCACGCCGATGATCTGGTTTTTATCGACTGCTTCAGGCTTCGGCACGCCAATCAAGACATGCACAAACATATTGTTTGGGCTCTGGCCTGCGGCATTCGCGATTGTGAGCGAGTTATGCCAGAGCGCATCTTTAAGCGCGCGCACGGCGGCCTTTGTATAATCCGCCCCGGTGAGATCGGTCCCCATGCCGATCTCGACGATCATTCGCTTCATACTCATGGGTCAAGCTCTCCCTCGTCGTTCTTACGGCTCTCCTTGGCGATTTGGTCGCCTAGGGCCGTGCCGGATCAGCACACCGGACGAGGGGTAGATTAGCAAGCGACTCGAGATTTGGTAAAGAAAATTTTTTTCAATTTCCTGTGAATGGTGATCTTCGATCCTCACATTTAAGGGTTGAGAAATTCAACAATTGGTTGAAACTTTTCTTCTTAATAAGCAAATTAAAAAATTATAAAAAACCTTTAAATTCAATAATTTAAAGAATATTATTAAATTTAAGATTGCTATATTATCTAGGGGTAAAATCTTTCGGCTTTTACATCCTGAAAGATTTTTTAAAAAAATAATTTACAAGAAATGAGGTTTGTGGCTAATCTTTGATCCGGTCTCGGATAGGGTGGGGTCATCACAAATCCGGAAGCCGAAAACTGAAATCGATGAAGCCTTCGGGCTCATGGGAGGTGCTCTAATATGTTTAACGTTCCTAAGGACGCTATTTATACACGCATCAACCGCCGTAAGTTCCTTGAACTCGGTGGTGGTGCAGCGACGGCACTCGGCGCGGGTTCGCTCGCGGTGGGCCTTAACTCGACCATTATGAGGACTCCGGTTCAGGCTGCGTCTTCACAAGAAGCGAAGTTGAAACAATATGCTGGCTCGAAGCTCGTCTTCATGTCGGAAAATACGCCTCCATCATTCGCGATCCGCGATAAGATCAAGGATTTCTATGATGCAACCGGCATCACCGTTGAAATTCTGACGGACGATCTTCCAGTTGTTCTTCAGAAGGTCGGTATTGACGTGAAGGGCGGCAAGGCTGACTTCCCGGTCATCTACTCGCAAGACAAGCCAATCGGTGCAGCACTTGCCGATTATCTGGCGGACTTCAGTAAATTCATTAAGGACGATACGCTCCCGCAGGATCCAGAAGGCTATGGCGCGGATGTGTGGTTCGACAACTTCCTTGATGCGTGCGGATCCATGTATGAAAAGGGCAAGATCGTTTCTCTGCCTTATGATGCTGCCATTGCCTGCACCTTCTATCGTCAAGATCTCTTCGAAAAATATTCGAAGGACTTCGAGAAGGAATACAAGTACCGGATGGAATTCACCGCGAAGACCACCTGGAAGAATGTTCTCGATTACGCCACCTTCTTCAAGAAATTGAAGCAGGCCGGTCAGGACGTGCCTTATGGATACGCCCAGCATCTCGGAACATTCGCTTGGACGACACAACTTGATATCCAGCGCTTGATGTATTCGCATGGCCAGTGGCAGGATTTCAATATTGATGACGTTCTGGGTTCGAAGAAGCCAGGCCCCACAAATTGGGGTGATGCGACATCAGTTGAAATGATGAAGCAGTTCAAAGCGATGGCCGATGTGTCGCATCCTGATAACTTGGCGAACGGCACACTCGAATTGAACACGGTTTATCAATCTGGTCAGATCGCGATGCAGGTTCAGTATCACGAATTCGCGGCTTCCGTCGAAGACGAGAAGACCTCGAAGGCTGCTGGCGGTAAGACGGCTTACGCACCGTGCCCGCTCGGTGAAGCATCCTGGATCAAGAATGGTGGCAAGGCTGTTAATGGCACGAATTGTGGCATTGGTGGTATCGCAATCAACAAGAACGCATCAGAGGACATTCAGCGCGCAGCCTTCATCTTCGCAAGCCACGCGGTTTCGAAGAAGGTACAATATAGCGTTCTGACCGGCCTCGGCGGCACACCGACTCGTAAGTCGGTTCTCGCTGAGCCTGATGTGATCGCGGCTCGTAAGCGTCCGTCAAAAATGCCGAACGCTCTGACCTTCGAACCCGTTTATGATTTCGGCATCAAGGCACCGAATTTTGTGCTTGGTCCGAAAATTCCGGAAGTCAACGAGTATCACAAGATCCTCGCTGCCGAAGTGACGAAATGTGTTGCTGGTAAGCAATCGCCTGAGGACGCATGTAAGGCCATCAAGAAGCAGACCGACAACGTCAACGACGTCTAAGTTGCTTTAAGGTGATCTAATTTATTCCGGCTCGTTAAGAGCGGGAGGAGGACAGATGGTATCGACTGGATCAGGAAACGCGGGTTCGACCGCTCATAACGGCGTCCATTATATAGATGGAGCGCGGGTGATCGATTATTCGCCCTCATCGCTGAACGCGGTTCCCTCCAGCCGATACTATTTATGGCTGATGGCGCCAGCATTGATTTTGCTGGCCGCCATTTCACTCTATCCCTTTTTCTGGCTCATCTGGATGAGTTTGCAAAATGTGGGATCTGGCCCCGAGGTCGAATTTGTCGGCTTGAAAAATTACATTAAGCTTTGGAGTGATGATAAATTCTGGCTCGGTTGGATTTTGCTCTTCAAATATAGCTTTTTCTGTATGTTGTTTGAAATCACGATTGGCGTCTTCTTAGCCGTCGTGTTGAATGGGCATCGCTTTGAAAATATTCTGATCACGATCTTTCTTATGCCGATGATGATGGCGCCCGCCATCGCCGGTCTTGTGTGGTATTATCTCTTCAATTCGACATTCGGTTGGTATCACTGGTTGTTCCAGAGCCTCGGGATTCTTGGCGAAACATCGATTATCGGTTCAACCGATACAGCGATGGCCGGCATTGTGATGGTTGATATCTGGCAATGGACACCTTTGATCACGCTTATCACGCTTGCGGGCATGAAGCGTGTGCCGCGTGATCAGCTTGAAGCCAATATGGTCGATGGTGCGAGTGCTGTACGTAATTTTATCGCGATCACTTTGCCTAACATCTATCCGTTCCTTTTGATCGCAATCATGCTGCGCTTTATGGACAATTTCCGCTTCATCGACGTGATTATGCGTTTGACTGGTGGCGGTCCTGCAGAAGTCACAAAGGTTCTGCCCGTCTATCTCTTCGACGTCTCCTTCGTCTATTTCAAACTCGGACGCGGATCGGCGATCGCGCTTACGCTGCTAATCGTCACGATCATCTTCGGCAAGCTTTTGGTTCGGGTTTTCGAAAGCCCAGCCAGCAAACGTATTGATCAAGGAAACTGAGCCATGGCTTCGCGCGACGTTGTTGCATATAAAACACCGCTTTCACGGATCTGGAACATCTTCACGGTCATTTTCATTGCATTCTATTTGCTATGGACCTTGTTGCCCCTGATCATCATGTTCTTTTCCTCGTTCAAGGATCTTCTGGCGGCGTTCCAATTGCCTCCCGTGGGTGCCTTCTCGAAGATCGGACTCTTTTTCGATTTCACACCGACCACGAAGCACTATTATAATCTGTTTGTGAATTTGGGTTTCTCGACCTATTTCTT
>CAWUMH010000125.1:0-4840 GCA_963923565.1 uncultured Alphaproteobacteria bacterium | reverse complement strand
GCGCCGATTGGGTGACGTGCAATTCCGTTGCAGCTTTGCTGACCGAACGATGGCGTGCCACCGCATCAACAATTTCAACCTGCCGGAACGATAATTTTGCTGGGGTCAAAGAGGGGGTCCGAATAGCGGGGGCGGTAACGAGCGGGGGGCGCCCGTCGGCGGCCCGTTGATTTTTTACCGAGTCTTGCGGGGTATCAATGAATTTTTGGTTTTAAGTACCCCGAAAATGATGTCGAAGAGGGGGAATTTTGCCCCTGCCGCTCTGGCGTGGGATAAGGGCGGTGAATCGGATGGTACTATGACACAGAAACAGATCAAACGCGGCGACCATGTCTTTCTTGTCGATGGATCGGGCTATATTTTCCGCGCTTTTCACGCTTTGCCGCCATTGACGCGCAAGTCTGACGGGTTGCCCATTGGGGCCGTCGCAGGCTTTTGCAACATGCTCTGGAAGCTGATGCGTGATTCTGTGGCCGGGGAGCGGCCCACGCACCTTGCGGTGATTTTTGATCATTCGTCGGAGACCTTTCGTAATCGGCTTTACCCCGACTACAAGGCCAACCGCACAGAACCGCCTGAGCATTTGCTGCCTCAATTCAAACTCATCCGTGACGCAGTACGCGCTTTTGATATCCCGTCTATTGAACAAAAGGATTACGAGGCGGATGACTTGATCGCGACTTATGCGCGGCTTGCGTCCGAAGCGGGCGCCACCACAACCATCGTGTCCTCCGACAAGGATTTGATGCAACTCGTCGGCAATGGCGTGTCGCTTTACGATTCGATGAAAGACAAGCGGATTGGTCGCGACGAAGTGATCGAGAAATTCGGCGTACCCCCTGAGCGCGTGGTCGATGTGCAGGCGCTGGCCGGTGATTCCGTCGATAATGTTCCCGGTGTTCCGGGTATCGGCATCAAGACGGCGGCGCAACTGATCGAAGACTATGGCGATCTTGATCAGCTTCTCGCGCGCGCCGGAGAAATCAAACAACCCAAGCGACGCGAGTCCCTCATCGAGCACGCCGACAAAGCGCGCATTTCGCGCGATCTCGTGCGGCTTGAAGCGCATGTGCCGCTCGAAGTGCCGATCGAAGACCTTGTGTTGCATGATCCCGACCCCCGCAATCTCATCGCCTTTTTGAAAGCGATGGAATTCAACACGATCACGCGCCGCGTCGCTGAAGCCTATGACGCGGATGCGTCTTTGATCGACGCTGATCCCGAACTTTCCAAAGCGGGCGCCGGAACAATATGGGGCAAGGGGACGACAGAAACTGTCACCTCCGAAAAAAATGATGGCGATGATACAAAGCGCGCGGGATCGCCGGACAAATCATCGTCATCTTCTGGTGATGCGAAAGGCAAGGCGGCTGTTCAGGGTGAGCAAACCCCGCAGCATCTTGCAAGCCACCGTGTGGCGGAAGCAGTGGCGTTTAAAATTGATCGCTCGGCTTATGTGACCGTCACCGATCTTAAAGCACTGGATCAATTCATCGCCGAGGCTCGTGAAGAGGGTGTTGTTGCGGTTGATACCGAAACCAGCGCGCTTGATGCGATGGCGGCGGATCTTGTTGGTATTTCGCTTGCAACGCGTCCGGGCCGCGCCTGTTATATTCCGTTGCAGCATCGCAGCGAAGGATCGGGTGATCTCTTCGGCGGCAATGATTTATTGCCCGGTCAAATTCCCGTGCGCGATGTGATCAAACATTTAAAACCACTTCTTGAAGACAAAGCGGTTTTGAAGATCGGTCAAAATCTCAAATATGATTGGCTCGTTTTAAAGCGCCACGGTATTGAGGTTGCGCCCTTCGACGATACGATGTTGCTCTCTTATGTTCTTGATGCGGGGCGTGGCTCGCATGGCATGGATGAATTGTCGAAGCGCCATCTGGGTCATGAGACCATCCCCTTCTCGGAAGTAGCGGGATCGGGCAAAAATTTCATCGGCTTTGCGCGTGTGCCGCTTGATAAAGCGACTGCCTATGCCGCCGAGGATGCCGATGTCACATTGCGACTCTGGCGCGTGTTGAAACCGCGGCTGGTGGCCGAGAAAATGACGACCGTTTATGAGACACTCGAGCGCCCTTTGCTTGATGTGCTCGCACGCATGGAACGGCGTGGCATATCGATTGACCGGCAGATGCTTTCGCGTCTCTCAGGTGAATTCGCGCAGATCATGGCGCGGCTTGAACATGAGATTCATGAAGCAGCGGGCGAGACCTTTAACCCCGCATCCCCCAAACAATTGGGCGATATTCTATTCGGTAAAATGGGCATGCCCGGCGGCAAGAAAACCGCAACCGGCGCATGGGCCACAGGCGCGCAAATTCTTGAGGAGCTCTCCGATCAGGGTCATGAATTGCCAAAACGCATTTTGGAATGGCGGCAAATCTCGAAACTGAAATCGACTTATGCCGACGCATTGCCGGATTTTGTGAACGCGGAAACCAAGCGTGTGCATACGAGCTTCTCGCTTGCCGCGACCACCACAGGACGTCTCTCGTCATCGGAACCGAATGTGCAAAATATTCCCGTGCGTACGGAAGAGGGCCGTAAGATTCGCGCGGCCTTTGTTCCGATTGCGGGGCATAAATTATTGAGCGCCGATTACTCGCAAATCGAATTGCGTATTCTCGCGCATATTGCTGACATTCCCGCTTTGCGCAAAGCCTTTGCCGAAGGAATCGATATTCATGCGATGACGGCATCCGAAATGTTCGGTGTACCTGTGAAAGACATGGATCCGATGATCCGCCGTCGCGCCAAGGCAATCAATTTCGGTATCATTTATGGTATCTCGGCTTTTGGTCTCGCCAATCAATTGGGTATAGGGCGCGAGGAAGCCGGCGCTTATATCAAGAAGTATTTTGAGCGCTTCCCCGGTATTCGTGATTATATGGACGCGACAAAAAAATTCGCGCGCGACCATGGCTATGTCGAAACAGTGTTCGGGCGACGCTGTCATTATCCGCAAATCAATTCGTCAAATCCGTCCGAGCGCGCGTTTAATGAGCGCGCCGCGATCAATGCGCCCATTCAAGGAACGGCTGCCGATATTATTCGCCGCGCGATGATCCGTATGGATGAAGCGCTTCATCATGCGAAGCTGAAAGCAACAATGTTGCTGCAAGTGCATGACGAATTGATTTTCGAAGTGCCTGACACGGAAGTCGATGCGACGATTAAAGTTGTCAAAAAAGTCATGGAGGATGCACCGCATCCAGCAATTCAATTGGCGGTACCGTTGCAAGTCGATGCGCGCGCGGCCAAGAATTGGGACGAGGCGCATTGATGAGCACGCTTCCTACACTCTCGTCCGACGAACTCGAACGCTATGCGCGCCATATCGTGTTGCGCGATGTTGGCGGACCTGGACAACAGCGTTTGAAAGCCGCGCGTGTTTTAGTGATCGGCGCGGGCGGATTGGGCGCACCCTTATTGCAATACCTCGCCGCAGCCGGTGTCGGCACGTTGGGTATTGTGGATGATGATCGTGTGTCTTTGTCCAATCTGCAGCGGCAAATCATTCATGGCACGCCTGATGTCGGGCGCGCGAAGACCGAGAGCGCTCAAGAGGCACTCCATCGCATCAATCCGCATGTAAGAATTGAAGCGCATCACACACGCATCACGCCGGACAATGCCGCGTCTTTGATTGCTTCTTATGATGTTATCGCCGACGGGTCGGATAACTTCACAACGCGCTATCTGGTGTCAGACACATGTTGTCGTGAACACAAGCCGTTAATTACGGCGGCGCTCGGCGCCATGGACGCGACAATTACAACTCTGCGCCCTTATGAGGTGAATGAAGACGGTGAATTAAACCCGACCTATCGCTGTTTGTTTCCCGAACCGCCGCCTGCAGGGACGGTGCCCGCCTGTGCAGAGGTTGGCGTGCTCGGTGCGCTTGCGGGTCTTGCGGGCAGTTTGATGGCACTCGAAGTCATTCGCGCGCTTGTCGGTTTTGGTGAACCGCTTGTCGGCAAACTCTTGATGATTGACGCGCGTGCGATGCGGTTTGAAACCGTGCGCTATAAATGGGATCCGGAAAACCCGCTTACCGGAAAACCGCCGTCAATCTGATTGCGAGATGCGTGTCGCTGCATATTTCGAATTATGCAGGATCACCTTCGCGCCGATCTCGACGCGATTGTAAAGGTCAGCGACATCTTCATTGAGCATACGCACGCACCCACTCGACACTTGTTCACCAATGGTCCATGGCTCATTGGTGCCATGAATGCGGAAGAGAATATCCTGACCATTCTGGTAGAGATAAAGCGCGCGCGCACCGAGCGGACTGTCGAGCCCACCTTCCATGCTCGCGGGTAAATTCGGAATTAATGCACGCATGTTCGCCGTGGGAATCCAATCAGGCCAAGCCCCTTTGCGACCGACGCTCGCATTGCCTTGCCAAGAGAAACCGCGACGGCCGACGCCGATGCCATAACGAATGGCAGTGCCATCACCCGGATAGAAATAAAGATGACGAGCATCAATATCGACGACAATCGTATTGGCCGGATAATCTTCCGGCGCGGTTATCGTTTGACGCCGTAAGTCCGAACGCAATTTTGAGCGATCAACAAGTGGAATATCGTAGGGCTCATCAGGAATGGAGCCGACATACCATTGATCAGCATCATCGGGCGGCGGGACGGGCTGGAAAGTTTCAGCACTTGCCGAGGCGACACGCGTCTTTGTTTCCACGCTTGTCTCTGTCGCAAAGGCCTGAGGGCCTGCGACGACGAGTGCCCAGCCAAAAGCGGCAATCAGTAAGGACGTTGAACCACGCATCATCACCTCGAACCCGTGAATCGCACTGTTTAAGTTTCAG
>CAWUMH010000124.1:0-4853 GCA_963923565.1 uncultured Alphaproteobacteria bacterium | reverse complement strand
AATACGCTGATCAAAAAAGCCAAGCCGCAAACGGCGATCACAGCCGCCTCAGGAGGTAACCATGGTGCTGCGGTTGCTTTTGCTGCTCGCGCCTTAGGTCTTCAAGCAAAAATCTTTGTGCCGGAAATTTCTGCGCCGATAAAAATCGCAACCATTCGCAATTTTGGTGCTGACGCGGTTGTCGGCGGCGCGATCTTTGATGATGCCTATGCGGCATGTCTCGCCTATCAAAAAGAGAGTGGCGCGCTTCTTGTTCATCCTTTTGATGCGATCGAAACGCTCGAAGGGCAGGGCACCGTTGCCAAAGAATGGGAAGAGGATGGTCCGCTCCCTGATACGGTTCTCATTGCATGCGGCGGCGGCGGGTTGATAGGCGGCATGGCGTCTTGGTGGCGGGGCCGTGTGAAAGTTGTTGGTGTTGAACCGCAAGGATCGCGTTGCCTTCATGCGGCGCTTGAGGCCGGTTCACCTGTTCCCGTTGATGTGAAGTCGGTTGCCGCCGATTCACTCGGTGCGCGCACTGTCGGGCGCTTTGCTTTCGATATTGCAAAAGAAGCCGTCGATCACGTTGCGCTTGTTGATGATGAAGCTATTCGCCATGCCCAGAAAATTTTGTGGCGCGATTTCCGCATCATGAGTGAGCCGGGGGGTGCCGCCGCTTTGGCCGCGTTGTTGTCGGGTGTTTATAAGCCACAAAAAGGTGAGCATGTTGGTGTGTTACTTTGTGGCGCGAATGTTGATCCGGCGATGGTGACCGCGCTATGACAAATTTCCCGCAACGCCTGCAAGAAGGTTATCGCGCCTTTGTCGACGGGCGGTTGCCGCGTGAGCGTGAACGCTTTGAAGATCTTGCATCGACGGGACAGAAACCCGAGATCATGGTAATTGGATGTTGCGATAGCCGCGTGTCACCCGAAGTTATTTTTGATGCGCGGCCGGGCGAATTATTTGTTGTACGCAATGTTGCCAACCTTGTTCCCCCTTTTGAGACGGGCGGACAATTTCACGGCACATCGGCAGCGCTCGAATTTGCAGTTCAAGCCTTGCGTGTTAAACATATTGTGGTGCTTGGTCATGGACGCTGCGGTGGTATTCGCGCTTATGCGGACGAACAATCACAACCGCTTTCACCGGGTGACTTCATCGGTAAATGGATCAGCCTCATTGATCCCGTTTCAAAAAAACTCGGCTCACGCAATCAAGACTCATTCGATGATTATGTCGAGAAATTAGCACTCGCCTCGATTGAGAACACGCTTGCTAATCTGATGACATTTCCTTGCGTGAATATTCTTGCGGGTCGTGGCAAAATTCAATTGCACGGCGCGTATTTCGACGTGTTTTCGGGCGCGTTACGAATTCGAGATCCTGAAACGGGACAGTTCCACGCGGCCGTCGAGGATTTGCCCGGCCGCGTGTCTTTAATGCGCGCAGAAGGGGTTTAACCCCTTCGCGTTATGCCTTTGGCGTCAGCAATTTCCGATTGATCAGCGACTCGGCAATTTGAATCGCATTCAAGGCTGCGCCCTTACGTAAATTGTCTGAAACGCACCAAAAGTTCAGACCATTCTCAATCGTTGAATCTTCACGGATACGCGAAACATAAGTGGCGTCCTCGCCTGCGGCTTCATGCGGCGTGATGTAGCCACCGGGCTCACGCTTGTCGATCACAAGGCAACCGGGTGCGGAACGTAAAATATTCCGCGCTTCATCCGCCGTGATCGGCTTTTCAAATTCAACATTTACCGCTTCGGAGTGACCAATAAACACCGGTACTCGCACGCAGGTGGCGGTGAGCTTGATTTTGGGATCAAGAATCTTCTTCGTCTCGGCCACCATCTTCCATTCTTCTTTTGTGTAACCATCATCGAGGAATACATCGATATGCGGGATCACATTGAAGGCGATGCGCTTCGAGAATTTCTCGACCTTTACCTCACCAGCGGAGAAAATGGCGCGTGATTGGTTGAAGAGCTCATCCATCGCATCTTTGCCCGCGCCCGATACGGATTGATAGGTCGCAATCACAACGCGCTTGATCGTAGCGCGCTCATGCAAGGGCTTCAACGCCACAACAAGCTGCGCGGTGGAGCAATTCGGATTAGCGATGATGTTCAACCGCTTTTCGTCCTTCATGAAAGGCTCAAGCACATGCGCATTCACTTCCGGTACGATGAGCGGCACGCGCTCGTCATAGCGCCAGCAAGATGAGTTATCGATTACGAGGCAGCCCATCGCGCCGATCTTGGGTGACCAGTCTTTCGATACGCCCGAGCCCGCCGACATCAGGCAGATATCGGTTTTCGAAAAATCATGGTGCTCGAGATTTTGAACCTTCAGCACCTTGTCGCCATAAGACACTTCTGTGCCGAGGCTGCGGGCAGAGGCGAGGGCGATAACCTCGTCGGCAGGAAACGCGCGCTCAGCCAGAATGGAGAGCATTTCACGACCCACATTGCCTGTGGCGCCGACAATTGCGACCTTGAAACCCATTTTAAAAATCCTTGCTGCTTGAACTCTTGATCCGCTCCCCTGATGACACCCGGCTCGGGTGCTTTGGCCTCATCCCCGCCGGGGGGGAGAGACCGGAGCGAGGACTGTTTACGCGCGCATTTTAACGCCGCCTGTTTTGGCGGTTTTCGTTTTCTTGAGCGAAACGGTGTGCGCGAGAAGAGACATGAGGCCCGTCACGAAATAAGAGATGCACGAAACTAAATATGACGTGGCCAGAAATACTGATATCGCCCGCTTGTCAATTGCCAGGGATGTCTGAGGGGCCTTGCATCAACTCCTCTCGACCCTCATGGCCCAATCCGATATCACGCCTCAATCGTCGCCTTGGAATCGGTTTTGTGTCTCAGTCCTCCTCGTCCTCTCTGTTCTTGCGCGCTGCTCCGGTCCTTTTTGTGGCGATCTGGTCAACCGGATGGGTCTCGGCACGATATGGGGCCGATTATGCGGATCCTTTGACGTTTTTATCACTCCGCTTTGCTTTGGCCTTTTTCGCTGTGGGCGGCATTGCGCTTGTCGGACGCGCCCAATGGCCGCGTGGACGGGCCGCTCTTCATATCTTGGTTTCGGGCGTGTTGCTCCATGCGCTTTATCTCGGCGGTGTCTGGTATGCGATTGCGCATGGCGTGCCCTCGGGCATTTCAGGGTTGATCGCCGCCATCCAACCCATTCTCACGGCGGCGCTTGCCCCTCTGCTTTTGCGTGAGCGCATTGGCACTTTACAATGGCTCGGTATTGCGGCGGGCTTCATCGGCATCGCGATGGTTCTTGAACCTAAAATCATTTCGATTGATCTCACGCATCTGACCGAGGTTGTTCTTCCGCTGGCGATTAATGCCTTTGCTATGGTCGCGGTGACAGCGGGAACATTCTATCAAAAGCGCTTTGTACCGCAGGGTGATTTGAGAACCATCACAGCGCTTCAATATGTCGGGGCGTTTATTGTCATCACACCCGCAGCCTTTTTAACTGAACCGATGCATGTGAGTTTCTCACTCGGCTTCTGGCTTGTCATGGCCTGGTCGGTGTTCGCGTTGTCGCTGGGTGCTATCGGGTTGTTGTTGTTGTTGATCCGGCGCGGTGCAGTATCGCGTGCTGCAGCGTTGATTTATCTGGTTCCTCCCAGCGTTGCGATTGAGGCCTATTTCGCCTTTGGTGAAACGATGGTCGTGACTCAAATTGCCGGCATGGCTCTGACTGTGATCGGCGTGGCGCTTGCCACAAGACGCTAACGCCCCTCCGTAGATCTCCTGATGTCCGGAACGAGTACGCCGTGATCACGGTTTACACCGCGTGGGCGGCGCGCTCGCGATAAATTCTCGCTTCCAAGTGAAAGACATCTGCAATGGTCGCTCCGATTCTCTCGGCGGGTACACATGTTATTGTAGGGGATGGTCGTAAGGCTATAATTCTTTTCAATGAAGGAACGGCAGAGCATCCGTCTTTGACGGTCGAGACATTTTTTACACATCCTGATTTACCAACACGTAACTTAGGAGCGGAGCGACCCAGTCGCGTCTATGCGAGTGTCGGCATGAGTCGATCATCAACCGATGAAACCGATTGGCATCAAAAGGCTGAAGATCAGTTTGTGCATGATGTTATGGCCGGGCTCGTTGAATTGGCAAAACGTGAAAAGCTGAAGAAACTTGTGCTCGTTGCGCCGCCGCGCACGATGGGCAAATTACGCAAAGCGCTGCCCACTTCTTTCGCTCATCTTGTTGTTGCTGAAATCACGAAGGATTTAACGGGCCATACGGTTCCCGCGATTACTGCGCTGTTGCAGGCCGAAAATAAAGGCCCTTAGCGCTTTTCAATATCTTGCATGATTTCATTGCGCCGCCAGAAGAAGGGCTTCCAAGGCGGATCGTAAAAAGCGTAACTTGACGCGCCTTTAGGCTTCAATGATTTCTTCGCAAGTAATGCCGCGAGTTCCGCGCGATGCGTGTCGAGATTGCCTTCAGTCCACAATCCCGAGAATTGCAACACGGCAACACGACGCCCCGCAATTTGCTTGAGATGAATGCGCTCATCATCAGGTTTGGGCAAAGTGTCCATCGTATAATTCTGCGGCATCATAAACCGGATGACCCAAGATGAGTCACTCGCCGTTTGCGTGACCGGTGCCGTCATCTCAATCTTTTCGCCTTTTGACTGCGTGACCGGTGCCGTCATCGCAATTTTGGACTGACTCGTATTGCCGCCAAAGATATAACCGGCAAGCGCGCGAAAGCCGGCATTTACAGCGCTATCGCGCTCACCTTCAATCACCACTTCGGCAACGATATAAGGCGCATAATCACGCAGCTCAAAGTCGCCCTCTTTTGAGATCACCGTATAGG
>CAWUMH010000123.1:0-4862 GCA_963923565.1 uncultured Alphaproteobacteria bacterium | reverse complement strand
AATCTTTGCGATTCTGCTTGCCCAGTTCAACAAGTTTACGAGCGTGATGCTCGTCTTGTCGGCGGTGGTTCTCTCCACCATTGGTGTGTTGTTGGGCCTCATGATCATGGGACAATCATTCGGCGTCGTGATGACTGGTATCGGTATTATCGCGAATGCGGGTGTCATCGTAAACAATAATATTGTTCTCATTGATACCTATGATCGATTGCGGCATGAAGGGATGAATGCCTTTGACGCGATTATCGAGACATGCCGTGAACGCGCACGACCCGTTGTCTTGACGGCGGTTACGGCCATTCTCGGTGTGTTAGCAATTGCTTTCGGCATCAATCTCGATTTCGTCAATCGTGATATCGCGATCGGTGCGCCATCAACACAGTGGTGGACGCATTTGTCGGCCGCGATTGTGTTTGGTCTTGGCTTCGCAACCGTTCTGACCTTGGTCGTTACGCCAGCTGCTTTGATGATGATCGCTAATCTGTCTGACGGCCGTCAGCGTCGCCGCGAAGCGCGTGCAGCGAAGCGCGAAGCAAAACGTCTTGCGAAACCGGGCCCATCGTCACTTGCACCAACGCCGGCTGAATAGGGATAGAGTGATGGCGCACGATACAGGTCTGTTGGCGATTTTAAAATCGGTTCCGGTTATTCCGGTGCTTACCGTTCATGGTCCTGATGATGCGGTGCCGCTTGCGCGGGCCTTGGTTGAAGGTGGCCTTTCGGTTCTCGAAGTGACATTGAGGACTGAAGGCGCATTGAAGGCGATTGAGGCGATTAAACATGCAGTGCCCGATGCAATAGTTGGTGCGGGCACGGTGTTGTCACCCAGTCAGGTTGAAGAAGCGCGGTCTGCGGGATCAAGCTTTCTTGTGAGCCCTGGTTCAACCGTGAAACTCTCTGAAGCAGCTGCTCATCAGAGCATTCCGCTTTTGCCCGGTGTTGCGACAGCCAGTGAAGCGATGGCGATGGCCGAGATGGGTCATCATCTCTTGAAATTTTTTCCGGCTGAACCTGCAGGCGGTGTGGCCTATCTCAAGTCGCTCGGTGCGCCTTTACCGCATCTGATGTTCTGCCCGACGGGCGGCATTGATGCGGCTAAAGCGAAATCCTATCTCGCGCTTCCCAATGTTATTTGCGTTGGTGGCTCATGGGTGACGCCCGCGGACGCGTTGAAGGCGGGTGATTGGGCGCGCATCACGCAGCTTGCGAAAGACTGCGCGACATTGCGTTCGTAACAGCGCCCTATTACTTCTGCGCGTGCTCGTTTAAAAATTTTTCAATCCGTTCCAACGCCCGCAATATATTCTCGGTTGAGTTGGCATAAGAGAGTCGAATAAACCCTTCGCCATAAACGCCGAAATCCGGTCCGCCGATTGTCGCCACACCGGCTTCTTCAAGGAGTGCGGAAGCCAAAGGCTTTGCGCGCCAACCGGTTTTTGAAATATTCGGAAACGCATAGAACGCGCCCTTTGGCGTTGCGGCAGAAATATTCGGTAGTTTGTTCAAGCCTTCCACCACCACTTTGCGACGGCGGTCAAATTCTGCAACCATTTTATGCACTTCATCTTGCGGGCCGGTGAGCGCTTCAAGCCCGGCATATTGCGCGGAGGCATTCACACAAGAAAAGGAATTCACAGCGAGCTTGCGCGCGGCATCATAAAGCGGTTTCGGCCACACGGAATAACCCATGCGCCATCCTGTCATCGCATAAGTTTTCGACCAGCCATCAAGAAGAATGAGACGATCACGAATTTCGGGATAGGCAAGTAGAGTCTGATGCGTCTCGCCATCATAAGTCATCTGCGCGTAGATCTCGTCCGACATAATCGCGACATCGGGGAAGCGCGCGAGACCTTTTATGAGTTTATCGATCTCGGCTTTTGGCGTTACGCCGCCGGTCGGGTTGGCGGGCGAATTGATAATCAGCAATCGCGTCTTCGGTGTGATGAGCGCCAGCGTCTCCTCCGCCGAAAACGCAAAGCCGTTCTCCTCACGAATCGGCACAGGTACAGCCTTCGCGCCTGTAAACTCGATCATCGAGCGATAAATTGGAAAACCCGGATCGGGGTAGAGAATTTCCGCGCCTGGCTCGCCAAACATCAAAATGGCCATGAACATGGTCACTTTACCGCCCGGTACAATCATCACAAGTTCGGGCGAGACCTCGACATTGAAACGCTTATGGAGATCGGCAGCCACCGCCTCGCGCAAAGGCAGAATACCTGTGGCCGGCGTATAGCCATGATGGCCGTCCTTTAGCGCCTTAATCGCCGCTTCAACAATATTCTCGGGTGTACGGAAATCGGGCTGGCCGATGCCGAGATTGATGATGTCCTTACCTTGGCGCTGCAATTCGGTGGCGCGGGCGAGAACGGCAAAGGCATTTTCTTCGCCAATTCGGGAGAAAGCTTCGACGATGTGCAGCATGGGCATTGCTCCTCCGCCGAAGTCGCGGCGTCTCGCTTATTGATTTCGCAACCACTTTAGGGCGATGCTAAGAAGGAAATCAACGCAGGGCCACCCCATTCGGGGAAGGCCCCTCAAGATCGACGGGGAGAGTGACATGGCAGCTTCGAAAAAGAGCGGCGCGGGTAAGGCTGGGAAAGCAACAGGCAGCAAAAGGCGTGAATTGCGCTCGAAGCTCTGGTTCGACAATCCTGAAAATCCGGGCATGACCGCGCTCTATCTCGAGCGCTATCTCAATTTTGGTCTGACGCGCGAAGAGCTGCAGTCGGGCAAGCCGATTATCGGCATTGCGCAGACGGGCTCAGATCTCTCGCCCTGCAACCGCCATCATCTCGAATTGGCCAAGCGCGTGCGCGAAGGCATCACGGCCATGGGTGGTGTTGCGTTCGAATTTCCAGTGCATCCGATTCAGGAAACCGGCAAACGGCCGACCGCCTCGCTTGATCGCAACCTCGCTTATCTCGGTCTTGTTGAAGTGCTCTATGGTTATCCGCTCGACGGCGTGGTGTTGACCACGGGTTGTGACAAGACAACGCCGGCCTGCATCATGGCCGCAGCGACTGTGAATATTCCCGCTATCGTGCTCTCGGGCGGACCGATGCTGAATGGCTGGTATCATGGTGAGCGCACGGGTTCGGGCACGGTTGTGTGGAAGAGCCGCGAGCGTTTGGCCTCCGGTGAAATCAATTATGACGAGTTCATGGATATTGTCGCTTCATCCGCGCCATCGGTTGGTCATTGCAACACGATGGGCACAGCGTCGACGATGAACTCGCTTGCTGAAGCGTTGGGTATGACTCTTCCCGGTGGTGCGGCGATTCCGGCACCTTATCGCGAGCGCGGTCAGAATGCTTATGAAACAGGCAAGCGTATTGTCGAGATGGTGTGGGAAGATTTGAAACCTTCCGACATTCTCACGCGTGACGCTTTTGAAAACGCTATCGTCATCAATTCGGCAATCGGTGGTTCAACCAATGCACCCATTCATATCAACGCCATTGCACGCCACATTGGCGTGACGTTGAAAGTTGAAGATTGGCAGAAGCATGGCCACAAGGTTCCGCTGCTCGTTAATTTGCAGCCTGCCGGCAAATATCTCGGTGAAGAATATCACCGGGCGGGCGGCGTGCCCGCTGTTGTCAATGAGCTCATGAAGAAAAAGCTCGTGCGCGAAAAAGCCTTGACAGTGAATGGCAAAACTATTGGCGAGAATTGCAAGAAGACCAAGGTGATCGATTATGATGTGATTTATCCGATTGATAAACCACTGAAGAAAGATGCGGGCTTCCTAGTTCTTAAGGGAAATCTCTTTGATAGCGCCGTGATGAAGACCAGCGTGATTTCGGAAGAATTCCGCAAGCGCTATCTTTCCAATCCGAAAGACCCTGATGCCTTTGAAGGTCGTGCCATCGTCTTCGAAGGGCCGGAAGATTATCATCACCGCATTGATGATCCGAAGCTCAAGATTGATGAAAACTGCATGCTCTTTATTCGCGGCACGGGCCCCATCGGTTATCCCGGCGCGGCGGAAGTTGTGAACATGCAGCCCCCTGCAGCGCTCATCAAAAAGGGTATCACCGCCTTGCCGTGCATCGGTGACGGCCGTCAGTCTGGTACATCGGGTTCGCCCTCAATTTTGAATGCGTCACCTGAAGCGGCGGCGAATGGTGGCCTTGCTCTGCTCAAGACGAATGATCGCGTACGAATCGATTTGAAAAAGGGTACGGCCGATATTCTGATTTCGAAAGAAGATCTCGCTAAGCGTCGCGCCGATTTGATGAAACATGGCGGCTTCCAATATCCGGCAAGCCAAACGCCATGGCAGGAAATCCAGCGGAGTATGGTGGATCAATTGTCGGATGGCATGGTGTTGAAGCCCGCGGTGAAATATCAACGCGTCGCGCAGAAATTTGGTGTGGCGCGCGATAATCACTAACTGAAATGTTGCTCCCTCCCAATTTCCCCTCCCCCTTGTGGGGAGGGGTAAGGGGTGGGGGTGTTTGAACATTCACCCCACCCCGCGCCTAAAGGCGCGACCCTCCCCATTAAGAGTAGGGTGAGAAAATTTAAAAACGATATTCAATGACAAACTTCACACCCACATCTGCTCCCGACCCCATCACCAGATTACCAATCGGTATCGAAGTTGATACACGCCCTGCACCGCGTCCTGAAAGGATTGTGCATGAAGGCCGCTACGTACGGCTCGAACCTCTTGATCCGTTGAAACATACGGATGATTTATATGCCGCCTCGCATGGCGATGATAAACATGTGATCTGGCAATATTTGTTTGAACCCCCGTTTGCTGATTATGCTGCTTTCAAAGCGCATATTGAACGTAAGGCAGCATCCGAGGATCCGCTTTTTTACGCGATCATCGACAAAGCATCCGG
>CAWUMH010000122.1:0-4951 GCA_963923565.1 uncultured Alphaproteobacteria bacterium | reverse complement strand
TGATCGCGCGCGCGTTCAAAACACAAAGTTGGCAACGCATTCACATGAGGGTCGACAAGGGCGATGCGCGACTCGAGCGCATCAAGGCAGTCGAGCGGTGTGATCTCGCCTTTTTCCAAAAGGTCATGAAGCGCCAGCGCTGTGTGGTTGATCAACTCTGAATTGGCCATAACAAATCCCGCTCTCACTTATCGATAGAACGTAAACCTCTCACGTCTCCCTCATGCCTTGCAAGACACGCAAGGCAGACGCGGCAATTGAACGCTTGGCGAAGCGGGTACGCTTCGACTAAAGATCGACTCCATTCAAATCCCTTACAGAAATGATCCGACGTGACCAAGATTCTGCTCATCCGGCATGGCCAATCGACTTTTAACGCTCATTATGAGGCCACGGGCCAAGATCCCGGCCATTTTGACGCGCGGTTGACCGAATTGGGCCATCACCAGGCCAAGGACGCCGGCAAGCGGCTTGAGGGTGAACATGTCGATCTCGTCATCACATCCCCTTTGAGCCGCGCCATTCAAACCGGGCTGAATATTTTCGGTCATCGGGACATTCCGTTTCACATCACGTGCCGCCATCGCGAGCGGGTCGAAAGCTCTGGCGATGTGGGGCGGTCCCCCCGCGAATTGAAACTCGATTTTCCCCATCTCGACTTTGATCACCTTGATGATCCTTGGTGGCATCACGATCCGGAGGCACGCGGGCTTTTTGCCGTTGAGCCTTATGAGCTCTTTCAAAAGCGTGTGTCGCATTTTCACGAGTGGTTGAAGACGCACGCCGGGAAGAGCGTTGCGGTCGTCGGACACGCCACATTCTTTCATGCGTTGACCGGACAATGGCTGCAAAATTGCGAGGTGCTTCCTTGGAGCCCCACAGCTTAAGTTAAAGCGCCTTTTCTTTTCTTGATTATCGATTTTTGTTTTTCTAATTGAGAGTTTCATGTCGCACGCACCTTTGCCCTCAAAGACAATCTGGACGATTCTGACCGGCACGATGATCGCCATGTTTTTAGGCGCGCTGGATCAAACAATCATCGCGGCGGCACTCCCGACGATCGGCCGTGAGTTGGGTGACTTCAACTCGATCTCATGGGTTGCCAGTATTTATCTTCTCGCGACAACCGCCGTAACACCACTCTATGGTAAGATCAGCGATATTCATGGTCGCCGCATAACAATGCTGGCAGCAATTGCCATCTTTACTATCGGCTCTATTGCTTGCGCGTTGGCGCCCACGATGTTGGCGCTCATTGTCGCGCGTGGTGTTCAGGGCTTGGGCGGTGGTGGATTGATTTCACTTTCCCAAACGATCATTGCCGACATTGTTGCGCCGAAGGAGCGCGGCAGATATCAGATCTTTTTTGCAAGCGTTTATCTGCTTGCAAGTCTTATGGGTCCGATGCTCGGTGGATTTTTAACCGAGCATCTGCATTGGTCTTTCATTTTCTGGATCAATCTGCCGATTGGTCTTGTTGCTTGGGTGATGACGACAAACACATTGAAGCTGTTACCCATCCACCATCGCCCGCATCGGCTCGATATTCCGGGTGCTGTTTTGATCGTGTTGGCAACAATTACATTGATGCTTACTTTGGATGAAGGTGGCGTGCGCTTGCCTTGGTCATCACCGATCATCATCAGTACCTTGGTCGGTTCTTTTGTGCTTTGGATTTTGTTTATCCTTCGTATTCGCGCCGCAGCTGAGCCACTCATCCCGACTGAAGTTCTAGTCAATCCGGTGGTCGCAAGCGCGACAACGGCGGCGCTGTTCAGCATGGGCACTTATGTGGCGACGACGATTTTCATGCCTGTCTATTTTGAATCAGCGCGCGGCATGAACGCTTCCGATTCCGGGCTTGCGCTCATACCCTTCATGGTCGGTACCGTGGTGGGCGCGACGCTTGCGGGGCAAACGATGGGGCGCATTAAACATTACAAGCGCTTACCACTCGCAGGCACTTTAATTGCCGCAGTCGCTGCACTCGCCATCGCCTTTTATCAAAACCGCATGTCGATTGTGGAGCTTGAAGCGCTCTTCACTGTGATTGCCATTGGCCTTGGCACAGTATTGCCCACGACAACCGTGGCAATTCAAAATGCCGTCAAGCCGCATCAATTGGGCACAGCGACTGGCGCGATGAATTTCTTCCGGCAATTGGGTAGCGCGCTCTTAGTGGCGGTGTTTGGTGCAATTTTGTTGAATGCAGGGCAGAGCGCGCCGAGCACCGCGGCTGAAGCTGGCGATCGGTTTTTTGTGATGTTTCTTGCCACTGCTATTGGCTTCGGCATTTCGTTTGTGGCGTTGCTCTTTATGGAAGAAAAGCCCTTGCGCTCTTCCGCAAAGCAGGCCGCCGAAGCCGTCATTGTCGATTAATCACTTAGCCGTTTTTCATAATCGATAAACCGATCTCGGCGAAGCGCTGAGCGAGCGGCGCGATCTCTGCCGCATTCTTTCCCGCAGCATTGCCAAGACGCGCGCGCTCCGCAATACCCACAAAAATCACGGCAAAGCGAAACAGTGCAAAGGCAATGTGGAACGGCATGAGGGGCGATTTGTTTTTTGCGTGGCTCATATAGGCGCTAACAAATACATCCTTTGTAGGAATGCCAAGGCTTTCAAAATCAAGTCCTTCGATACCACCATAGTCTTTCGGTGTTGTGTGCCACGCCATGGCCGCGAAGCCGAGATCAGCCAAGGGATGACCCAAGGTTGATAATTCCCAATCAAGAATTCCAATCACGCGCGGCTCTGTCGGATGAATCATCAAATTGCCCATGCGATAATCGCCATGAACAATCGAAACGACGCCGTCATCAGAGGGCAATGCGCGCACAAGCGCTTCGATCAAGTGATCAAGCGCCGAAATCGAAGTGACGCTCGACTCTTGCCATTGCTTTGACCAGCGCGCGAGTTGACGCTCGAAATAATTTCCCGGTCTCCCAAAGTCGGAAAGTCCGATCTCATTCGGATCAAGCGCATGAAGCTTTGCGAGCGTTTCAGCCATGGAGCTATAAAGTGCCGTACGCTCGTCACGCGTTAAGTCTGGCAAAGCCGCATCATGAAACACACGTCCCTCGATCCGCTCCATCACATAAAAGGGAGTACCGATAATTTCTGGATCTGCGCAATAGAGAAGCGGCTTTGGAACAGGAACATCGGTTTTTGAAAGCGCTTCTAACACGCGACATTCGCGATCCACCGCATGCGCACCTTTTAAAATCGGTCCATGCGGTTGCTTGCGCAGAACGAGCTGTTGCGTGCCGACAGTGATAAAATATGTGGGATTGGATTGCCCGCCGCCGATAGCTTCAATCGCGCCAAGCGCGGCACCAAAATGCTGGCGCATATAGGCATCAAACACGGCATGCGGAAGAATCTCCGACATGATCTAGGCGGGTCCGACAGGCCAAGACCAAAAGGCATCGCCTTCTTCATTGAGAAAACGGTTGAGCACCATTTTGTGAACCTCATCCGCCCCATCAACAAGACGTGCTTGCCGCGCGTAGCGGTAAATCCATTCAAGCACCGTATCGGTTGAGTAGCCGCGCGCACCATTGATCTGTATCGCGACATCAGCGGCATCGTGCAGCACTTTGGCAACATGCATTTTCGCCATAGAAATTTCCTTGCGGGCGAAAGAACCTTGATCCAATGCCCATGCTGCCTTCATCACAAGCAACCGACCGATCTCGATGCGCATCGCAATATCGCCGAGCATTAATTGCACGCTTTCCCGTTCGGCGAGCTTGACGCCAAACCCTTCGCGCGTTGCAGCATAGTCCCGCGCGATCTCGACGGCACGTTTTGAAAGCCCAAGCCAGCGCATGCAATGCGTAAGTCGTGCAGGACCTAAACGTGTTTGCGTGACTTTCAGCCCGCGACCAACACCACCCAAAATCTGATCTTCACCGACAATGAGACCATCGAACTTTAACTCGCAATGGCCGCCATGTTCTTCCGGCCCCATAATGCCGATGCGGCGCACAATTTCCCAACCCGGTTGATCTTTATGAAAGAGAAACGCCGTGAGGCCGTGACGTGGATCATCTGATGTGCGCGCAACCAGAATGAAATGCGCGGCGTCTTCAGCACCGGTGATAAACCATTTGTGTCCGGTGATGACATAATCCGCGCCGCGCTTCTCGGCGCGCGTTTGAATCATGCCGGGATCGGATCCTCCACCGGGATGCGGCTCTGTCATGGCAAAGGCAGAACGCACTGTGCCATCGACAATCGGTTTCAACCATCGAGCCTTTTGTGCCTCTGTGCCAAGCGCTTCGAGCACCATCATATTGCCGTCATCGGGCGCAGCTGAGTTGAATACAACCGGTCCGAAGAGCGACCGATTCATCGCCTCGTAACACACCGCCATTCCGGTTTTGGTGAGGCCTTTACCGCCGCTCTCGGGCTTTAATTGCAAACACCAAAGACCTTCGGCGCGCGCCTTTGATCTCATGCGTTCAAGTAAAGGCAAAGAGATATTGCCGTGCCCGTCATAGGAAGCGGGATCGCTTTCAAGCGGCAAGAGATGTGCATCGACGAATGCTGCAATGCGTTGGCGATAGGCTTCAATATCCGGCGCGATCGTGAAATTCATAAAAAACTATCCTGCCCTCTTGAGGAGAACAGGATAGCATGATTTTCAGCGCGACTAGAAGACCCCGCAATTATGCACGAATGCGTGGATACTACGACCTTAAGCGCGCAAGCGTTCGTTTTTCGGATCCCATGCGCAGTCGGCCAACACCCGCATTCTGCACATGTTGCCCATCATGAGCGTTTCGAATTCCGTGCCGGGTGCCGCAAATTTCGGATCGACATAGGCAAAGGCCAAAGATTTACCAACCGCATGGCCATAGGCACCACCGGTTGTGATGCCCACCAACGCGCCATCTTTATAGACGGGCTCATTGCCGTAGGAATCATTGTCGAGCGCATCAACCTC
>CAWUMH010000121.1:0-5148 GCA_963923565.1 uncultured Alphaproteobacteria bacterium | reverse complement strand
GCTAGAGGATGTCATGTGTCATCCTCATTCCAGAGTTTCCAGGGCGCTCTACCATTATGCCACAATTCATCGAGATAGATACGATCCCGCATCGTATCCATGGGATGCCAAAATCCATTGTGGCGATAGGCGTTGAGATTGCTTGATTTCGCCAATGTTTCGAGCGGCTCGCGTTCCCAAACCGTCTCATCCCCTTTGATCAGATCAAGCACTTCGGGGCTCAGCACAAAGAAGCCACCATTGATAAAGCTGTGATCGCCTTCAGGTTTTTCCTGAAATTGGCTGACCATGTTTCGATCATCAAGTGTAAGCGCGCCAAAGCGGCCAGGCGGTGTGACGGCTGTCACGGTTGCCAATTTGCCGCTCGCACGATGGCTTGAAGCCAGATGTTCAAGATCAATATCGGCAACACCATCGCCATAAGTCATATAAAAATGGCTGTTGGTGAGATGGGGGCGAATTCGTTTTAACCGTCCGCCGGTCATCGTGTCTTCGCCCGTGTCAATAAGCGTAACACGCCAGTTCTCAGCACGGTTTTTGTGATACTGGATGTCACCGGATGAGAAGTCGAATGTGACATCCGAACGATGAAGACGGTAATTGGCAAAAAATTCTTTGATCAAATAGCCCTTGTACCCAAGGCAGATAGTGAAATCCTGCACGCCTTGGGCATAGAAGAGCTTCATGATGTGCCAGAGGATTGGCGCGCCGCCAATTTCGACGAGCGGCTTGGGCCGCAGCGTCGTTTCCTCCGAAAGCCTTGTGCCGCGCCCCCCGGCTAATATGACCGCCTGCCGGATCATCCCTACCTCGTCATTTTCGAATGAACTTACCTAACGGAATATACAGGAGTTTCATAGGCGAGAGGAATGAGTAAAGTCTGAAAGACCGTGGTCAAAACTGTGTTTTATAATTGGCTTGTATTTGAAAGAATTTTAAAATCGATCGTCAGCCATCATAAGCTTCGATTTGTCTGCGGGTGAGGGTGGCGAGGTCATCGGGATGGTCAATGGCGGCCTGATACCATTCAGCAGTCCATTTGAGAGCTTCATCGAGGGATAGTCGGGGCGTCCAGCTGAGTTCTGCGCGCGCCTTTTCTGAGTTTAGGGCGAGAGTCATCGTCTCAGGCGGGCCCGTTTCGATGTCTAGAGGCACCGGCTGCCATGTTGCCTCAAGTTTCCTGATGAGTTCGATGACTTTTATTGACTCCTGAGCCTCGGGTCCGAAATTCCAATTTTCACCGGGTGAGCTGGTGTCCTCGTCAAGCACACGTTCGAGCAGAAGGCGGTAGGCCTCGCAGAGATCAAGCACATGTTGCCATGGTCGTTGGGCATCAGGTCTGCGAAGCTTTAAGGGCGTTCCGCTTTGCACGGCGCGGTAGAAATCGGGGATGATCCGATGCGGGGCGAAATCCCCACCACCGAAGATATTGCCACCTCGCGCCACTTCGATCCGCATGGGGCGGCTCCAGGCCGCAAGACTATGTCTGTATCCGTCGATCACCAGTTCTGCGGCGGCTTTTGAGGCGGAATAGGGGTCGTTACCGCCAAGCCGTGCCGCTTCGGTAAAGGGAAGCCCCTTGGGATCGGGCGCATAGACTTTATCTGTTGTGATAGCCACCACGCCGTAAACGGACGACGTGACCCGGGCGGCTTCCAAAATATGAGCTGTGCCTTGCGTGTTGGTCATGAAGGTGCGCAGCGGTTGCGCGTAACCTGTCAAAACAAGCGGCTGGGCCGCGAGATGCAGGATGGCATCGGGGGCAACGCGGTTAACCGTCTCATGGAGCAGCGCATAATCAGCGATATCACCAAGCGTATGGCCTTTGAGGGCTGACCAAACATCGGCAAGGTCGAACAGGGCGGGCTTTGTCTCGGGTGCGAGGGCGAATCCGTGGACTTCCGCACCGAGTGCGGCCAGTTTCAGCGCCATCCAGCTTCCGGTAAAGCCCGTGTGGCCGGTAATCAGGATCCGCGCACCTTTAATGCGCGATGACTTGGACATTTTGAACTCCGGACGGCAAGAAAAATGCGGCTATCCGGTTTCCGTTACGTCAATAAAGCAAAAAAGCGGTTAATAAAATTTCACTCAATAGGTCGCCCGACCGCCGGAGAGGTCGAATACGGCTCCTGTCGTGAAGGAGTTTTCCTTCGAGACGAGCCAGGAGATCATATTCGCCGCTTCGTCCACCATGAGAAAACGACCGCGCGGAATGCGCGAGAGCATATAATCAATATGTTCTTGCTTCATCTGGTCGAAAATCGCGGTTTTCGCAGCGGCTGGTGTCACGCAATTCACCGCGATGTCCTGTCCGGCCAATTCTTTGCCGAGTGATTTCGTGAGAGCAATCACGCCCGCCTTGGACGCTGAATAGGCTGAGGCATTCGGGTTGCCTTCTTTACCGGCAATAGACGCAATATTGACGATGCGACCATAGCCTTGTGCCTTCATCGCCGGCACTACCGATTTGCAGCAATAAAAGACGCCATTGAGATTGATATTGATGATGTCGTGCCACGCATCGAGCGGGTAATCGGCCAGCGGCATATTCGGACCGGCGATCCCGGCATTGTTAACGAGCACATCGATACGGCCAAAGGCTTTCAATGTGGCATCGGCGGCAGCCTGGACGGAGGCTGCATCGGACTGCTCGACTTTAACGACAATCGAGCCGGGAAGGCGGGCTGATGATTCGCGCGCTAAGGCTTCATCGCGGTCCCAAAGGGCCACGCGTGCGCCCGATTTTGTGAGCCGCTCGGCCACCGCATAGCCGATCCCCTGTGCGCCGCCGGTCACAACCGCGAATTGTCCGGCAAGGTCGATTGAATTGGCCATGTGTATCCCCCTTTTTACATGAACTGAGGCGCGGATATGGCCTGAACATCATCAAAACTACAAGCGCGGGACGGGCGGCTAATACGGCAAAGGTGCCGATCTTACGGCTGCATCGGGACAGATCCTTAAAATCCGAACCTTTTGATACCATAAGTGGAGATTATGGGGCCTCGTGTCACCTTGCGCGATGCACGAGGCTGGGCTATCCGTTGCACCGCAAAAAGGCGGGGTTCACTTCGAATCTCGTCGAAAAAGGGTCGGCGGTCTTGCGGGGCGGTCGGCTACCGGGTCGGTCCAGGGCTCTTCAAACGGCCTCGAAAACCGGTCCGCTAAGGAGAGCTACCTGATGGGACAATCCCTCGACCATCTTCTTGTCGATTACCTTCCGCTTGTCGTGTTTATCGGCTTGAGTCTTGTGATTGGTTTAGGCTTGCTGGTCGCGCCTTTTATTGTTGCGTACCAAAATCCCGATCCTGAAAAATTATCCGCTTACGAATGCGGCTTTGAAGCCTTTGACGATGCGCGCATGAAATTCGACGTGCGATTTTATCTCGTATCAATCCTTTTCATCATTTTCGATCTCGAGGTCGCGTTTCTCTTTCCCTGGGCCGTGGCCTTTAAAGATGTTGGGCTTTTCGGATTCTGGTCGATGATGATTTTCCTCGGTGTTCTCACCATCGGCTTTATCTATGAATGGAAGAAGGGTGCACTCGAATGGGATTGATGCCTGACATTGCGCCCGCACCGCGCGGCATTCTTGATCCATCAACTGGCAAGCCGATTGGTGCGAATGACAAGTTTTTTTCCGAAGTGAATGCCGAGCTCGGTGACAAGGGTTTTCTTGTCACGTCAACGGATGAACTCATCCAATGGGCACGCACGGGCTCGCTGATGTGGATGACCTTCGGTCTCGCCTGCTGCGCGGTTGAAATGATGCAGCTCTCGATGCCGCGTTACGATGTCGAGCGTTTTGGCTTCGCGCCCCGCGCGAGCCCGCGTCAGTCGGACGTGATGATTGTTGCTGGTACGCTCACAAATAAGATGGCGCCCGCACTCCGCAAGGTCTACGACCAGATGCCGGAGCCGCGTTACGTGATTTCCATGGGCTCATGCGCCAATGGTGGCGGCTATTATCATTATTCCTATTCTGTCGTGCGCGGCTGTGACCGTGTGGTTCCCGTAGACATTTATGTCCCGGGCTGCCCGCCTACAGCGGAAGCGCTTCTCTATGGCGTTCTCCTTTTGCAAAAGAAGATTCGTCGTACGGGCACGATTGAACGCTGAGTTCTGAGAAGAAAAGACGAGATCTGATGCAACAGGATGGTGACACACTCAAAGCTCTCGGCGATGCCATTAAGGCAACGCTCGGTAGCGCCGTGCTTGCGGTTGGCGTTGCTCATGGCGAATTGAATATTCGTGCTGAAGCCTCCGAGACTGTTCGTGTGCTCACAATCTTGCGCGATGATGCACGTTTTCTCTTCAAGAATTTCACCGATCTAACGGCGGCTGATTATCCTGCTCGGGAAAAGCGATTTGATATCGTGTGGCATCTTCTGTCGCCGAAGCACAACATGCGCGTGCGTGTGACATTCGAAGCGGATGAAACGCATCCCGTTCCTTCTGCAATTTCTGTTTTTCCGGCGGCCAATTGGTATGAGCGCGAAGTCTATGACATGTATGGCGTGATCTTTGATGATCATCCGGATTTGCGCCGCATGTTAACGGATTATGGTTTTCAAGGTCATCCGTTACGTAAAGATTTTCCGACATCCGGTTATGTAGAAGTTCGTTATGATGATGAGCAGAAGCGGGTGGTCTATGAGCCTGTGAAGCTCGTCCAAGAGTTCCGCAATTTTGATTTCCTCTCGCCTTGGGAAGGCACGGAATACGTGTTGCCGGGCGATGAAAAGGCGAAGTCATGAACGAGCATCAACTTAGAAATTTTACGCTTAATTTCGGCCCGCAGCATCCTGCAGCCCACGGTGTGTTGCGCCTTGTGTTAGAACTTGATGGCGAAGTTGTTGAACGTGTCGATCCGCATATCGGGCTTCTGCATCGCGGGACCGAGAAACTGATCGAGACAAAAACCTATTTGCAGGCTGTACCTTATTTCGACCGGCTCGATTATTGCGCGCCGATGAATCAAGAACATGCCTATGCACTCGCTGTAGAAAAGCTTTTAGGCATTACCGTGCCGCGTCGCGGTCAATTGATCCGTGTTTTGTATTCGGAAATCGGCCGTCTGCTCTCGCATATGTTGAACGTCACAACGCAAGCGATGGACGTCGGTGCCTTGACGCCGCCGCTCTGGGG
>CAWUMH010000120.1:0-5169 GCA_963923565.1 uncultured Alphaproteobacteria bacterium | reverse complement strand
GGCGAGGCCGCCATTGATGGCGGGCCCACAGTCTTCACGATGCGTTCAATTTTTGAGCGGCTTTTCAGCGATGCGGGAACCACGCTCGACGCTGAACTATCTTTGACACCGCTTGATGTGTTGGCGCGGCATTCATGGGGCAACGGACCCGAGCTTGATCTCTTTGCCGATCTTAGCCGCTCTGCTGATGCCATCGGTACCTTCGCGGGTGCGGAGGATGCGCGCGGTTTTCTTTCACTCAATCGCGAAGCGAACCATATGTTTGAAACGCTTCGTAAAACTTACATCGAACAACAAAGGCCGTCGCCTTTTGATGTGGCGTTTGGCGGAGGCCTTTCTGGCCTTTTCGCGATGATGAAAATCAATCCCTTTGAAACCTTATGGGGTGCGGTGTCGCGTCATCTAAAAGATGAACGCTTGCGGCAACTCTTTGGACGTTATGCAACTTATGTTGGATCTTCGCCCTATCAAGCGGTAGCGACTTTATTGCTGATCGCGCATGTCGAACAAGAAGGTGTGTGGACCGTAAAGGGCGGCATGCATGAAGTGGCGCGTGCCTTTGAACGCGTGATCAAACGCAAAGGCGGCGCATTCCGCTATGACACGCATGTGCAACGCATCGAGACGTCACACGGTCGTGCAAGTGCGATTGTAACGTCACAAGGCGAATATATTCCCTGTCGTGCCGTTATTGCGAATGCCGATGCCAATGCGATCGCTACTGGTCATTTTGGCGCCGAAATTTCAAAGACGGTAAAAACGCTGCCAGCAAATGCGCGTTCGCTTTCTGCCATCACATGGTGCGTGAATGCCAAGACATCCGGCTTTCCGCTTGCATTCCACAATGTGTTTTTCTCGCGTGATTATAAACGCGAATTTGAAGCGCTTCAGCAAGGCTATCCGCCTGACCCGACAATTTATCTTTGTGCGCAGGATCGAACCGGTGCGGTGGCGGATAAAGAGCGCATGTTGATCCTGATCAATTCGCCAGCCAATGGCGATCATATAGAAAAAAATCGTGATATGATTGAGACCGCTATGCGGAAAAAACTGGTTTCATCAGGTCTTGATATTGATTGGTCATCCGCAAAAATCACGACAACATCGCCGCAAGGATTTCATGCTTTGTTTCCGGCAACAGGTGGCGCACTTTATGGCCGTGCCTCGCATGGTTTTTATGCGTCGTTTCAAAGGCCCGGCGCGAAGACAAAAATGCCGGGACTATTCCTCGCGGGCGGTAGCGCGCATCCGGGTGCCGGGGTTCCGATGGCCGCCTATTCAGGACGTCTCGCTGCTGACGCCGTGATGAATTTCTTGGCCTCACAGGCAAGTCGTGTTGCCTCACATCCGAAACTAAATCTCGCATGACCGCGCTCACTGAATTTTCCACCCCTGTTCCCGCAAATGGCTATCGCTGGTGGTATCTCGATGCGCTGAGTGATGATGGTCGTTATGGCCTCGCGATCATCGGTTTTGTTGGCAGTGTGTTCTCGCCCTATTATTTTTCAGCGCGGAAAAAAGGCCCAGCCGATCCTGAGGAATTTTGCTCTTTGAATATCGGTCTTTATGGCGCAACAGGCCATAAATGGTGCATGACTGAACGAGCCAAACGCCATCTTGATCGGAGCGCCACACAGTTCAAAATTGGCCCTTCATCCATGGCCTGGGAAAACGGAACACTCGTCATCCGCATGGATGAGATTACAGTGCCTTTTCCCTCGCGCGTGCGTGGAGAAATACGGCTCGCGCCGCGTGTGATTTCACAGGAAGAGATTGGGCTTGATCCGCTCGCTCATCATCATTGGCGTCCTGTCGCGCCTGTGGCTGATGTTGAAGCGTGTTTTGAACATCCAAATATCTCATGGCGCGGCACCGGCTATCACGACATGAATTGGGGCGCGCGTCCGCTTGAAGATGATTTCTCATCATGGGTATGGTCACGTACGGCACGCGGCGATCACGCGCATATTGTTTATGATCGTGTGTTGCGCGATGGATCGCAATCAGGCTTCGCTATTCGGATCGGTCCTGACGGCAAGTCGCAAGCGATTCCGATGCCTAAAAATATCGAATTGGGCACGGCTTTCTGGCGTATGAAACGTCCAGCGCATGCCGATCATGCCGTTGAAAACATCAAGACTTTGGAAGACGCACCCTTTTACACGCGTTCACTTTTTCATACTGAAATAGATGATGAAAACGTCGCGGTCTTTCACGAGAGCCTGTCGCTTGATCGCTTCACAAATCCTGTGATTCAGAAGATGTTGCCGTTCAAAATGCCTCGGCGCAAATGATCAAATAACGGTGATCAAAAAACGCTAAAAATGCCCGCCTTTATCGCGTTTTTCTTTTCTGAGCTTCCAGACTTCCCAGCTGCAAAAACCGACAATAAGTCCAAAAGCGAGCAGCATTTCAATTGGTCCGAACCATGACGGCGGGATCAAACCGCTCACGATCTTCTCCCATCAAGACGCAAGAAAAGATCGGTCACCCATGCGGCTTTTTCATCAAATCCGACAGGGTAAGGTTTTGGAATTGGCGCGGCGATGACCGCATCAACGACAAACCGCGCTTCATCAGCGGGATCACTGAGCGCATCGCTTTCTGGAGACGCGGAGAGAAGAATAGCTTCTCCCAGAAGCGCAAGCTTACGCGGTTTGGATACAACGGCACGGCGTGTTACCGAGTCGAAATCATGCCGCGCCACTTCACGTCCGATTTCCCGATAAAGCAATCGCGCCGCGTGAATAGCGGGGCGGCAGCGGCGCGGCAAAAGCGCAATGCCTGGCAAAGCGCGGTCATAAAATTCATCCGCAAGAGCCAAAAGCCTTTTGACCACTTTGGCGAGTTGTTCCGAGGGCTTGGGAGCCTCTAAAAACGCATCTGGATCGAGACCTTCCTCACGCATCCATGTTTCAGGCAGATAAAGCCGGTTCATGCGCGCGTCTTCACCGACATCACGGGCGATGTTGGTGAGCTGCATCGCAATGCCGAGATCAGTGGCGCGGGCAATCGCTTCCGGTGAACGCGCTTCCATGATGATTGCCATCATCGCGCCGACGGCACCCGCCACGCGTACCGCATAAGCGATGAGATCGCTCTCATTGCGGCACCGTTGGCCCGACGCATCCCACACAAAGCCATCAATCAAAGCATCAGGGAGCGTGCGGGGGATCGCATAGCGAAAGGCCAAATCGGCATAAACGCGGTCCGCTGCATGCGGATGCGGTTCTTTGCGTTCAATCGCGTCTAATCGGCTTTTTAGATCAACCAGCGCCGCCTGAATATCGTCGGTTTGATCAACTGCATCATCGGCCACGCGGCAGAAGGCATAGAGCGCGCGCGAGGCGTCGCGAATGCGACGCGGGAAGAGTTTCGAGCTTGTATAGAATGTCTTCGACCCTTCACGAATCATCGCGCGACAAAGCGCGAGATCGGCATGGGTCACATAGGGTGCCTTGGGGCTTGTCATCAGTTGTGCCTCTTCCTGATCATTCCCAATTCCCTAGCGAGGCCGGATCATTCACGCCGACCGGGCCGGATCATGCACAGTTTCGCCGGTCCCTGTCCAGACGAGATCGCGCGTGGCCGCAATCCCGAAGGGCACCGCGTCACGATGCGCCGCTTTGATGATGTCGCGCGCGGTCCAGGGCATGGTGAGAAGTGGCAGCGGGTCGCGCCATGACCATGTCACATCACGACAGGCGATAAGGTGAGCCCATGCGGCGCGGGTTCTCTGCGCATTGCCAAAACCCTTCTGCAATTCCTCCATACAAGACCAGAATTGCATCATGCGGCGCGCGGGGCGGAAGCGAATCTCATGCGTCTCATCGACGATGGCGCGCGCGAGGTCCTCTGTTTCAAAGAAATGTAAACCGCTCGTCGTGCGGGGGTTGCATTCAATCGCATAGGGTGTGCCGGCTTGGTCGATGATAAAATCGAATGAAATAAAACCCGACCAGCCTGTTGAGCGGATGAAATGATCAACCCATCGCTCAACAGCCTCGTTCTCAATGCGCTCAAAGCCCACCGCGACGGTGCCACCCATCAGCGTGCCGCGATAAATGCTCGTTGCTTGTCTTTTTCCATTGCGGGCAAGTGAACATGTGCTCACTTCCGCGCCGATGATCCGCCGTTGAACGAGGCGATCAGGGTCAGCAATAAAGGTCGCGCCTTGATCATGAAGGCTCACGCTGTCACCGGCACAGGAGTGAATGGGTTTGATGATAAACGGACCGGATCGCGCAATGTTCAAAGCGTCATCCGAATCTGATCGCGCGGTTTCGGGGACGGGGAGATTCATCTTCTGGCACAGTTCGATGAAAGCGCCTTTATCATGCGTGCGATGAATAAGATCGGACGCCATGCTCAAGATGTGCGGCTGTAACTTAGTGTCTTCAGCAAGAAGTGAGACATACATAATCTCTTCAGAAACGGGCACGACGAGATCTATCGCTTCGCGTTTTATGATGTCACGCAAGGTGTTAAGATAAGCAGCACGCTCGGTTGCGGGAGGCGGCACACGATAGGTCTTCGCAACATGGTTTGAAGCGCGGGCGAGATGATCCCGCGCCGGATCAGCAATGATCACCCGCCATCCTGCGCGATGAAAACTTCGCGCAATATCGAGCCCTTTGGGCAGGCGGCCCAATGTGAGCAGCGCCGACTGTGTCATGAGCGCGCTCTGACGCGACACATGATTTGCTGCGTGGGGCGTGTGGTGAGACGCGCTGCGGGCGTAACCTTTTCAGGACCAATCGTCTCAATATCAAAGGCACGAATAAGACTCGCGATAATCAAAACCGCTTCAACGCTGGCAAAAGCCGCACCTGAACAAATGCGCGGTCCCAATCCAAAAGGAATATAGGCATTGGAGACGATCTCGCTTTCGCGTTCGGACGAGAAACGATCGGGATCAAACACATCAGGATCATGCCAATAGGATTTATGGCGATGCAATACCCATGGTGCAACAATCACCAATGCGCCCCGTTTGATGCGCTTCGATCCGAGTTTTGTATCTTCCATTGCAACACGCGGCAGAAACGTAATCGGCGGATAAAGCCTTATCGTTTCACGAAATATGTTACGTGTGAAAACGAGCTTCTTGCTTTGTTCAAAACTGATCGGACCTTCGCCGCAGAGCGTATCCACCTCGTCACGAATGCG
>CAWUMH010000119.1:0-5179 GCA_963923565.1 uncultured Alphaproteobacteria bacterium | reverse complement strand
GATTGCTTCGCGTTCGCTCGCAATGACGGCCCAATTACTTCGCTAATCCTTTGCCCTGTAGCGCAATTTTAATCTCATCGAGAATTGCAGGATCATCAATTGTTGCCGGCATCGTCCACGTGTCACTGTCAGCAATCTTCTTCATCGTACCGCGCAGGATTTTACCCGACCGTGTTTTCGGCAAGCGTTTAATGACGATGGCGATCTTGAAGGCCGCGACAGGTCCGATCTTTTCGCGAACAAGCGCGACTAGTTCTTTTTCAATCTGATCATGCGGCGTGGAGACGCCGGCTTTCAATACAACGAAGCCGCAGGGTTGCTCACCTTTAAGCGCATCCTTCGCACCAATCACCGCACATTCGGCAACAGCGGGATGACTTGCGAGCACTTCTTCCATACCGCCCGTTGAGAGACGATGACCCGCGACATTGATGATGTCATCTGTGCGGCCCATAATGTAGAGATAGCCATCTTCATCGACATAGCCCGCATCCGAAGTCGAATAATAACCCGGATATGTCGTGAGATAGCCTTCGCGGAAGCGATCGTCCGCATTCCACAATGTCGGCAGACAGGATGGCGGCATTGGCAATTTGATCACGATGGAGCCCATTTTACCGGCTTCAACCGGATGGCCGCCTTCATCCACAATGCGCACATCATAACCGGGCATCGCAACCGTTGGCGAACCATGCTTCACCGGCAATTGGCCAATACCAAACGGATTGCCGGCAATCGCCCAGCCAGTTTCTGTTTGCCACCAATGATCGATTACGGGAACGCCGAGAATATCTTCGGCCCATTTCACGGTGTCAGGATCAGCGCGCTCGCCCGCTAAAAACAGCGCACGGAAGTCATTGAATTTATATTTCTTCAATTCTTCTGCATGCGGGTCTTCTTTACGGATCGCGCGGAATGCGGTTGGCGCGGTGAAAAGAATCTTTGCACCATGTTCCGATATTACACGCCAGAATGCGCCCGCATCCGGCGTGCCCACAGGCTTACCTTCATAGACAATTGTCGTTGCCCCTACGAGCAGCGGACCATAAACAATGTAAGAATGACCGACGACCCAACCGACATCAGACGCAGACCAAAACACTTCACCCGGATTGATCGAATAGATTGCTTTCATCGTCCAATGAATGGCGACCGCATGGCCGCCATTGTCACGCACAACGCCTTTGGGCTTTCCAGTCGTGCCTGACGTGTAGAGAATATAAAGCGGATCGGTGGATCTCACCGGCACGCACTCGCTCGTCTTGCCGGCAGATTTCGCATCTTGGACGAGTTCCGCCCAATCGAAATCGCGCCCCGCTTTCAATGTCGCTTTCTCTTGCGGTCGTTGAAACACGATGAGCTTTTCAGGCTTATGCGTTGCAAGCTCAATCGCTTCGTCAATGAGTGGTTTGTAATGCACAACGCGACCGGGCTCGATACCGCATGAGGCAGCGAGAATAAGTTTCGGATGTGAGTCATCCAAACGCGTTGCGAGTTCACGCGCCGCAAAGCCGCCAAACACCACAGAATGAATCGCACCCACACGTGCGCAAGCAAGCATCGCGATCAATGCCTCGGGAATCATCGGCATATAGATGACGACGCGGTCACCTTTATGCACCCCGAAATCTTGCAGCACCGCACCAAGCGCTGACACTTCATCACACAAGTCACGATAAGTGAGTGTGCGCTTTGTGCCCGTAATCGGGCTGTCGTGAATAATCGCGGCCTGATCCGGCCGCGTGGCGGCATGGCGATCGACCGCATTGTAGCAGGTGTTCATCACGCCATCGGGAAACCAGCGCCCATAGACGCCTTGCGACCCATCAAACACGGTTTGAGGGGGCGTCATCCAATCGATGGCCTTTGCGGCCTCGCCCCAAAAGCTCGACGGATCTTTCAAAGAGTGATCATAGATCTCCCGGAAACGCGCGGCATGGCTCATAGCGAGACCCCCCTTAAGTCCTTTTTTCTAATGCAGCTCTAGCATCAAGAGACCGAAGCGTCAGGCAAGACTTTGGGCGCACAATTCCGCATCACGGCCGCCCTTTTGCAAGGCTTGTATGCCGCACCAAACGATTGCAAAGGTCAAATTCAGGCGTCACTCTGCCCGCCCTGCCCTCTAAGCCTTACGTTCAATGACCAGCATCATCAGCGATCCGCTCTTTTATCTCGCCGCCATTCCGGCCGTGATCCTCATGGGTCTTGCGAAAGGCGGCTTTGCGGGATTGGGGCTCATCGCGATCCCGCTGATGGCACTCGTTGTCTCCCCCGTGAAAGCCGCCGCGTTAATGCTGCCGATCCTGATTGTGCAGGATATGGTTTCGACCTGGGCTTATCGGCGCGACTTTGACAAACGCAACTTGCTTATCATGCTGCCAGGCTGCCTGATCGGCGTCTTTCTTGGCTGGCTGATGGCCGCGCATGTGTCGGACGAGCTCGTGAAACTCGGTGTCGGGATTATCTCGGTTGTTTTCGTCATCATCTATTGGCGTCGTCGCAATGTGAGTGGGGATCCGATCCTCGGCAGAGTCACACCTGGCATTGCGTGGGGTGCAGTCGCAGGTTTCACGAGCTTTGTGGCGCATGCGGGTGGGCCACCCTTCCAAGTCTATGTTATGCCGCAACGCTTGGCGCCACAGACTTATGTCGGCACATCGACTTGGTTTTTTACCATCACCAATCTCATCAAAGTTGTGCCCTATTTTCTGCTTGGCCAATTCTCAACAGAGAATCTTGGGACATCGAGCGCGTTGTTTCCGGTAGCGCTTGTCTCGACATTGGCCGGCGTCTGGCTCGTCCGCCGTATTGAGCCGTCGCGTTTTTACACGATCATCTACACACTCACCTTCATTGTTGGCGCGAAGCTGATTTACGATGCGACGCCGCATCTTTTTTGACTCCGGAAAGCTGCGTCTGGCAATTCGCCCCGCAAAAGACTACATAGAGCGAGCGGTGCTGCGGGGTGCGTGAGAACAACTGTATTCCCGGGGCCTTACCGATCCTTAGGGAGCTGTCCCTGTTTTGGTCCGTGGACCGGAGCACACGGCGCCCACCTACTTATGTAGGCACCTGGGATCGATCGTTCCACGGCTTTCGCGGCTCCGCACTTTTCGGTTTGTCTTAATGTCCAAAGCTCAAAAAACGCAGTTGCGCGCTGACGCGCTAAAAAAGCGCGACGCTCTTTCCTCCATCGAAAAAGAACAAGCGGCGGAGCATCTTGCCGAACAGATTTATGCCTTTCGCAATGAGATTGGCGAAGGACCACTAAGCGGCTTCTGGCCGATCCGCAGCGAAATTGATCCCCGACCCGCGATGTTGCGCTTTGCGGCATTAGGCGTGCCGCTTGCGCTTCCCGTTGTTACGGGTTCAGAACTCGTATTCCGCCTTTGGCGACCGGGCGAAGCCTTAGCCGAAGGCCCCTTTGGTCTGAGCGAGCCTTTTGGTGATGCGCCCGAAATTCAACCCGCCGCGATGATTGTCCCGCTTTCAGCCTTTGACCGGCGTGGTCACCGTATCGGCTATGGCGCGGGCTTCTATGACAAGGCGATTGCGAGGCTCTCGCGCATCAAACGCCCGTTCACGATTGGCGTGGGGTTTTCAGTGCAGGAAATCGCGGCCGTTCCCGACGAGGCCCATGATGTGCCGCTCGACCGGATCGTGACAGAGCGTGAAACGCTCATTCCTAAAGGCTCTTAAGCTTCCGACGCACGAATAGCGAGGGCGGCCGAAATCGTCCCCGTGACCATCGCGAAGAGCCCCAATCCGCACAAAATCGCGAAGGGTGTATGAAACGGAACCGGTCCGCCTAAAGCTGCTGATGTTGCTGAAATGCCGAAAATCAGCACCGGAATCATCAAGGGCATCACCAAAACTGCTAGAATAAGCCCGCCGCGCCGGAGTCCTGCCGTTAAAGCGGCACCCGTGGCGCCGATGAACGTGAGCGCTGGCGTGCCCGCGAGCAACGTTACTGTGACAGCCGCCATAGCCTGCGGTTCCAAAGCCAGAAGCAATCCCAAAAACGGGGCCGCAAGAGCAAGCGGCAACCCGGTGACAAGCCAATGCGCAATCACTTTTGCCAAGACAACAAGCGGGAGCGGAAGTCCCGACATCCGCAAGAGATCAAGCGAACCATCCTCTTCATCGGCTTGGAATAGCCGATCGAGCCCGATCAAGGTCGCAAGCAATGCGGCAACCCAGAGAATAGCGGGCCCAATTTGTGCGAGCAGAACCATATCGGGGCCCACGGCAAAGGGCATGATGGTCACAAGCATGAGGAAGAAAACGAGCCCAACGCCCGCACCCCCGCCAATGCGCGTGGCAAGCAGAAGGTCGCGGCGGATCAAGGCAAAGAAGGCGTTCATGCAGAGGCCTTCAAAGAAAGAGTTCGGGTCGGGATGGGTAGCGGCGTGTGGGTGGCAATGATCGCTAAGCCGCCCCGCGTCAGATGATCCGCCACGAGATCGCCGAACATCGTTTCCGACGCCTGATCAAGCGCCGCCGTTGGCTCATCGAGAAGCCAGATCGCGCGATGCGCTACGAGCAACCGCGCGAGTGATAGGCGACGACGCTGACCGGCGGAAAGATAGGCCGACGGTAAATAGGCAGCATGGCCCAAACCAACGCGCTCTAAAGCAGCCAAAGGTTCAAGCGCGGGTTGCCCCAACAAGGATCGCCAGAAGGTGAGCACTTCAAGCGGCGTGAGCGCAGGCTTCAACGCATCGCGATGGCCGAGATAATGAGCTTCTTCACTAAAGGGCGCTTCATCATGTCCGCCCGTCCATTCGATCGACCCAGCAGTCGGCGGAAGAAGACCCGCCAAAATCCGAAGCAAAGTGGACTTGCCCGAGCCGTTCGGCCCCGTCAGCGCGAGCACCTCCCCGCTCTCGAGCGTGAAGCCCAGTTTTGAAAAAACGGGTCGTCCGGAACGTGTCACGGCAAGACCGGAAACGGAAAGCTTCATACGCGCGTGACACCCATCAAAAAACGCGAAGAATTTATCTCCCCGCCTTAAGTCCATGTAGCGGGTTCATTTGAAATTTTCTATAAGGCCGTCACGCCGGTGCAACGTCTTTGAGCGATGCAGGGGGCCCGGGCACTCCCGGGGCGGCGCAAACCCGATCTGCTCTCGAGCAGATTGCGACCGATGAAAACCCCAGTAGGAGACACGCAATGTCCT
>CAWUMH010000118.1:0-5237 GCA_963923565.1 uncultured Alphaproteobacteria bacterium | reverse complement strand
GCGCCCGGCTTTGATCGCCGCGATGTGATCCGTGCCGCAGGTGCGTTGTGTCAGGGTTCAACGCATGTTGTCTCGGCCGCTCTGGCACGCGCGGCGGCTTGGGAATGCGGCACGTTACCGGTGCCCGCTGCGGTGATTGAATCCGCAGGCGAGGGGGTGAGCGGTGTTGTTGACGGCAAACGCATCGCCGTTGGTACGTTTCCTTTTGTATCGCGCATGGGTTCACTTGAAGGCTGGCATCCGGTGGCACGCGATCTCGTGGCAACAGAGACGGGTCTTATTGCCGCCATCGGTATCGACGGCGCGATGATCGGCCTTGCGCGTTTTGTCGATGCGGTGCGTCCCGAAGCGGCCGAGGTGTTTCAAGATTTACGCGCGCTTTCCATTTCACGCACGGTGTTGTTGACGGGTGATCGACGCGAAGTGGCCGAAGAAATCGGGAGGGGTCTTTCCCTCAATCAGATCATTGCGGAAGCAACGCCGGCCGGAAAAGTGGAGGCGGTCATTCATGAAAAATCGCGCGCGGTCACCGCGATGGTGGGTGATGGGGTCAATGATGCGCCCGCATTGGCCGCTGCTGATGTCGGCATCGCACTGGGCGTGAGGGGCGCCGGGGCTCCCGCGGAAGCTGCCGATATTGTTTTGCTTGTTGACCGGCTTGATGCCTTGCCCGAGGCGATTTTGATTGCACGGCGTTCATTTTCGATTGCGCGGCAAAGTGTCTATGCCGGGCTTGCCTTTTCAGCCTTGGGCATGATTGTCGCCGCTTTTGGCTATTTGCAGCCCGTTGAAGGGGCAGTTTTGCAAGAAGTTATTGATGTCGCCGTGATATTGAACGCTCTAAGGGTATTGAGCGACAAAAAAACTGTCACAATTCAGCATTAATGCTGCGTTCATGGCGGCCTCGATAGAAGCTTGCCATCAGGTTGCCTATCGTGCGGCTTGACAGGCCATACACGCTCCCTTAATGCCTCGGTCACCGTCAAACGGGGCGCCGTATTGGGGGAGTAGCTCAGTTGGTTAGAGCGTCGGCCTGTCACGCCGAAGGTCGCGGGTTCAAGTCCCGTCTCTCTCGCCACGCTCCGGTCCCGTCCGGTAAGGACGGACGGGGAGGGGCGCGGGGTCCGTCCGTTACGATCATCGTGTAGCCACCTGTTATTCGGTCACATCGTCCTTTGTGCGGGGCGGGGGGTCGGTCTTTGTGTCTGGTGCACTGTCGGTTCGGAAGCTTTTTCGATGATCGAGGCCGGTTTTATCTTCGCGTTCTTCGCAGCCCTTGCGGCAGCGGCGTTCACATTTTTCGTGATCCCCGTGATGATGCCGTTTCTGCGTCGTCATGCCTTGGCGTCCGTTAATGCGCGCTCGAGCCATAAGGTTCCCACGCCGCAAGGTGCCGGCATTCCGATGACGTTTGCGATTGTCGGCGTATTTGCCGTCGCAATCATCTTCGCGCCGTTTCTTGCTGGTATTGATCGCACAATTCTCGCGGCACTGGCTGCGGGTGCGGCGCTTATTTCTGCGCTCGGCTTTTTTGATGATGTGAAGCCGCTTCCGGTGCTGCCGCGTGTCGGCGGCCAAATCGCTTTGATCGGCCTCATGCTTTATGTGACGCCGTCTTATGTCGCCTTGTTCGACGGCGCGTTGCCTTTGTGGGTTGAGCGTTTGTTTGCGGGTGTCGCTCTCTTCTGGATGATCAATCTCACCAACTTTATCGATGGGCTGGATTGGTTGACCGTGGCGCAATTTACTCCCGTTGCGACGATCCTGATCATTCTTTCGATTTTCGCGATGCCAACCCCGCTTGTTGCGATGATCATGGCCCCGGTGCTCGGCGGCCTTATCGGCTTTGCGCCCTATAACAAGCCCGTCGCAAAATTGTTCTTGGGCGATACCGGTAGTCTCGTGATTGGCCTTGTGGGCGGCTATGCGCTGTATCGCGTGGCTACCGATATCAGCTTTTTTGCGGCCGTCATTATTCCGCTTTACGCATTGGCCGATACGACGATCACCGTTATTCGTCGTCTGACACGCGGTGAAAAAATTTGGACGCCGCATCGAAGCCATTTCTTCCAACGCGCCACGACCATGGGCTGGAGCGTGAAGCAGATTGTCGGTATCGTATTTGGCTTGAACATCTTCCTCGCTTTTTGTGGCTGGATGGCTGCTCATGCGACCACCAACACGGTCACAATGATCGCGTTCATGATGGCGCTGGGTGCTGTACTTGTGACCTTGCGCGCATTCACAAGGGCGCCGTCTGAAGTCATGGCGCCGTCGAGCCTCTAAGTTTTAAAACCAATTGGGAACGCATGTAATGACCACGGGCGTTCGCGGTATTGGTATGACGGCGATGGGGGTCAATAATGACCTCAGCGATCTTGGTGCGCGTCTCAACGAGATCGCCTCAACTGGCCTCACTTTTGTTGAATTGCCACTCTATGATCTCGATTGCGTGATTGCGGGTAAAATTCATCGTCCGCAATTAGACGCCGTTAAACGCATCACCCAATCCCGAAACCTCACTTATACTGTGCACGGTCCGCATCCGATCAATTTTTTTGATGATGTGTTTCGTCTGCCGCGTCATTTTGAAGTTTTGAAAGCGTCTATGGAATGCGCCGCTGAATTGCAGGCCGTCCATTATGTTGTTCATGCAGGCATGATGCCACTAACTCAAAGCGCGGGATTGGACGCTGCCTATGAGCGGCAGCGAGAGTGGCTTTCAAAAGCAGGGGATCTAGCAAAATCACTCGGTCTTTATCTGTGCGTCGAGAATATTTTTGGCGAATATTTTGGCAAGATCCATACGCCGACGCCCAAACGTCTTGCGCAAGAATTGGCCCTGATCAACCATTCTCATGTGTGCGCGACGCTTGATATTGGTCATGCCTGGATTGAACTCGATTTCCACGGTCTCGATCTTGTGAGCGAATGCGCGGCGCTTGCGCCTTATGCGCGGCATGTTCACATCCATGATTGTTTTGGCCGGCAGGACGATATCTGGATGTATACGGAAAGCGAGCGTCTCGCTTTTGGTCATGGCGATTTGCACTTGCCCGTGGGAATGGGTGCCATTCCGTGGGTAGAGCTTTTCAACGCGTGCGTGTTTCCAAAAGACTCGATTTTCAATATCGAGCTTGCCAAGCGTTATTGGCATTGGCGACAAGACTGCGTTGATGCGATGGTTGCGCTTCAACCGCAAATCAAAACGCGCGGTTAAACTTCACGCGGCGTGGCGCAGCTGAGCGCGCCACCATTTGAGCGTTGATTGAAGTCCATCCTCAAGAGTGATTTCCGGTCGCCATCCGATTGATCTAATCTTTTGCGTATCCGCAAAAAGGATCGGCGGCTCGCGAGTTTGAGCGGGTCTTGCGCCGATATGAAAAAGACCGCCGCGATGCGAGAGTTTTGCGATTGTCTCAATCAGTTGCGATTGGCGGACGGGTTCGCCTGACGCGAGATTTACAACGCCCTCGAGTGATGAGCTCATGAGCATTGAAATGGCGCGTCCGAGATCATTGACATGGATATAATCGCGCCAGAGATCGAGAGCCCCGAAAGCGACCGGCTCATTCAAGGCTATAGCACGACAGGCGGATGCAACGAGTTTGCTCTCATATTCAAACGGGCCATAAACATAAAAAATCCGCCCTATGGACGTTGAAACGCCTGTATCCTTCGAAATTGTCATGAGATGTCGATGGAATGCCAACTTACATTGCCCGTAAAGTGTTGACGGCTCTTCTGGCGTGATATCTTCGATCATGCGGCCGGATGTGTTTTCATATTCAGCCACGCTGCCGAGCGAGATAAATCTCTTGCCGCCCGTCTTAGCAAAGGCTTCCGCTAAGGCGACGCTCGCCGCTAGCCATTTCTCATTCTCAGGCGATGTCCAAAAATGCGGGGGGCGGGCTTCCCATGCTGCGTGAAGGCAGTGTGTCGGTTGAATGACCTCTATGAGTTTTTCAGCGGACCCTTTCTCCAAGAGATCCTGCGTATGCCACGTAACACCGGGAATGAGCGGAACAGGACTGCTGTTGGTTTTGCGGACGGCATGGATTGATGTTCCACCATATTGTTTTGCAAGCGCTGTGAGGGCAGCGCGCCCAATAAAGCCACGCGCACCCGTAACGAGAAGTCTTGGCTCCGCGGCACTCATTGAAATCGCGACCTTTCATCGGATGATAGATCTTTAAAAAAAGGCCAGTTCCGATCACGCTCATTGATCAGCCGAGGAACGCCGGGCCAAGCAATTGAAAGGTCAGGATCGTCGTAACGGATGCCGGATGCTGATGGAGCGTGATAGGGATCAAAGAGATGATAGGAAACGATGCTATTTTCAGTAAGCGTAAGGAACCCATGCGCTATACCCTTTGGTAGGAAGAGGGCGAGCGCGTCATTTTCCGCTAAGTTGATATGATAAACGTGGCCTTCTGTTGGTGAGCCATTACGCAAATCAACGGCAACGTCGAAGATTTCACCTCTTACACAGCGCACAAGTTTCCGTTCTCCATAAGGTGGTTTTTGGAAATGGAGGCCGCGAAGCGTCAAAACATGCGGATTGATGCTCTCCGCGGTGTGATCAACTATAATATCATCACCGAATTGCGAGAAAAATTCTCTATCGAAAATCCGCGCGAATGATCCCCTCTCATCACCAAAAGGTTCGAGTTCTAAGAGTGCGGCGCCGGGAAAGGGGTGATCGATAATCTTCATGATGCCTGCCTCTGCTCTCGATCAAATGGCGTGATGAAGACCGGCTCCGGAATAGGAATAAGGAAACGCGCGCCCCAATCCGACGTAAATGATAATTCGGAGATGATTTCGTTCTTAATGTTCCACGGCAAGATCAGGATTGTGTCGGGTTTGAGAACAGAAATGAGCGACGGATCTAAGATCGGGAGGCCGGATCCGGGAAGATAACGGCCACGTTTTGATGGCGCTTTATCGACGGTGAATGAAATCAGAGAGGCATCAATACCCGCTGTATTAAGCAGCGTGTTTCCTTTTGCCGGCGCGCCATAGGCAGCAACAAGAGCACCCCGCGCATTCTCAGCGTTTAAGATGTCTTTCAGCTTCGCGCATGTTTTTCTAATTTTCTCTGAAAAGTTGCGATAGGGTGTATCTCTATCAAGTTGCGCTATTTCTTCCTGTGCGCGAAGCAGTGCAACGCGCTCATCGGGCGCTGTGGCAGAGTCATCATGAACAACTGAGAGTCGCAACGATCCACCATGAAC
>CAWUMH010000117.1:0-5356 GCA_963923565.1 uncultured Alphaproteobacteria bacterium | reverse complement strand
ATGATTTTGCTGTGTGGCTTGCGGAACGTCTTTCCGCATGAATGAGCAAAAACTCGCGCGCGCATCGGCAATTCTTTCTGATCTGATCGGTTTTCCGACGATTAGCGCGCGCTCCAATCTCGAATTGATCGATTATATTAGTGCGCTTTTAGCCCGCGCAGGAGTTGAGTCCGTTCCGGTTTTCAATGAGGAACGCACCAAAGCCAATCTCGTTGCGGCGATTGGCCCGAAGGAGCGTTCTGGAGGCGTATTGTTATCCGGCCATACGGATGTTGTTCCGGTGGAGGGGCAAGCTTGGACAAGCGACCCTTTTATTATGCAAGAACGCGATGGAAAATTTTTCGGGCGCGGCTCGTGCGATATGAAGGGATTCATTGCCTGCGTCTTGGCGGAAGCCGAGGCGCTTGATGCCCGCGCGCTGAAAAGGCCTTTTCAAATGATCTTCAGTTTCGACGAGGAGATCGGCTGCGTCGGCGTAAGACGTGTGATCGATAATTTTTCATCGCTTGCTGCTCTTCCTTCTCTCGTTATTGTCGGCGAACCGACCATGATGGAACCGGCAATTGGGCATAAAGGAAAAATAGCGGGCCTCATTCGATGCAAAGGCCATGAATGCCATTCAAGCCAAGCACCAGAGGGATTAAATGCTATCTATCTTGCCAGCGATATGATTGAAGCGACACGACGCCTTCAGGATGATGTGGCGAAAGCGTCCCACTCTGATGACGGCTTCACCGTGCCCTATTCCACTATTCATGTGGGCACAATCAAAGGCGGCACGGCACTCAACATTGTCCCCGCCGATTGTGCTCTCGCCTTTGAAATCCGGAATGACCCGTCGGATTCACCGGACATGTTGTTAAAGCATTTATTTGATGAAGCCGCGCTTTTGACGAGTAGAGCGAAAAGCCGCTTTCCCGAATGCGGTGTGACCATCGATATCACCAATCGCTATCCCGGATTGATGATGAAAGATGACAGCGCTTCACTCACCTATATTCAATCGCTCGTCGGCATTTACAGCGCCGGTAAAATTTCATTCGGCACGGAAGGCGGATTGTTTCGTGAAGCTCTCGGCGTGCCCACTTATGTTTGCGGACCGGGCGATATCGAACAGGCGCATAAACCAGACGAGTTTATCACGCGCGATCAAATGGCGCGTTGCCTGACATTTCTTGAAAAACTATCGGATGGTTTGCGGCACTGATCTGCAAGCGCTTATCGCGCTTACATCCATCAAAAAAAACAGCAAACTTACTTGTCGCCGGGCACGCCGTAAGACGGGGCCTGGGTGGGATCAAGCGCGCGCGTAACATAGGCATCAAGCTGCGGTTTCCACCGTTCCCACAGCTCTGACAATGCGCCGACCGGATCGTCGTCATGCCAATCAACACGAAGATCCGCCACCGGCCACGCAACCTCTCGAACGATCACGAGACCCGCTGAATGAACCGGCCCTTCTTCTCCGCCGGCAGCCAATCCCGCAAGCATAGCACCGATCAACCGATCACCGAGATCGGCATTGGCGCTCTTCTCGAAAAAATCATGCATCGCTTCGAGCACATCAAGACCACGCAAAAGATTTCCGGCAACCGCGCCATTCTTGAACGCAAGTGCGCCATAAGTGCCGAGCGCTTGCGTACCGGAATGGACGGCCGACAAGCCGTTCCGATCAACAAAGGCGATTTGACGATAATCGATATGCGCCGATGTCGCCTTGATTTGCTGAAGCGCATCATGCGCCGATAGACCCTCGGCCATAAGCGCGAGCCCTCGAGGGCCGATCGTCGGATCGGTCACATTCTGCGTGGCGACGGCGCCGACACCTGCGCGCGCATGCGCGCAACGCGCTGCCACAGCGGGACTAGAGGAAGAAACGGCAACACCGAATTGTCCGGTTCGTTCACACCGCGCTGAAATCGAGAATGTCATGAGATTTATCTTTCAACAATCAATCAGGAATAACGGCGGTCACTTCGATCTCAACAAGCCACTCGGGACGCGCGAGCGCGGTGACAACAAGACCCGTCGAGCAGTAATGAACACCCTTCAACCATTTGCCCATCTCGACATAAACCGCCTCACGAAAACGAATATCGGTGAGGTATATTGTAATGCGACAAATATGGGACAATTCGCTGCCCGCTTCTTCAAGAAGAAGTTTCACATTCTTCATCGCCATGCGGGCCTGCCCTTCGGCATCCCCCACCGCAAGGTTTTCGCGTGTATCAAGATCCTGTGACACCTGCCCGCGCACAAAAACCATCGTGCCGCGCGCAACAACGGCCTGCGCAAGATCATTATCGAGCTTTTGCTCAGGATAGGTGGCCTTGGTGTTGAAAGGACGAATACGCTTGTGAACCATTGAAACCCCAGTGCGCCTTGGCATTAAAAGAGAACATCCGAGTCTGTCGGGCTTTTTCATAAAAGCGTCAAGATTGGCCGTTTGACAGGTCAACCCCTTGCAATACCTGTTGGATATAGCCGCCCGCCCCCACCTCGGCCGGAGCGGTCTCCGCCTAGTCCAGAGCGCGAACGATCAAGATCATTCAATTTATTAGGGCAGAAATCCCAACCTAAACATACAGCTTTCTCAATTCGCCCGTGTATGAGGGTGAAAGAGCGGCTTGATAAGTCTATCCTTTTATAAAAATCTGAATACACTTGCCGTTGGAACCTGAGTATCTATTCCCAAAAATGTCTAACCTGCGAGGATCCTTCGATGAGCAAAAAAGCAAAACGCACCGGCTACCCCCTCAACTCAACGCGCCGTGCGGCAGCGCCCGCTGAGGCCCCCGCGGCGGCGGCCCATGATCAGCAACATGCTGCAGCCGATCATCACGAGACAGACGGTCACAATGACGGCCATCATGGCGATCACCATGCAGCTGATCACCACAAAGACGATCATTCCCAGAACTGACCTCTTAAGCGACAACCGAACAAAATGATGGTCGACGCTCTCGGCCATCATTTTTTATGTGTCAGAGCAATTGAAGGCCACGACACGGCGCACAAAGACCTTACGAGCTTGATCCGGCGCTCCTCTTGATGCGTAAAGCAGATGTCCCTCGTGTTAAGAGCGTGGAGACATCGCTCCCTTTGAAATTCATTCGGGTAATCGCGCAACGATGATCATAGTCTATTATGATGGCAAATGCGGGCTCTGTCGGCGTGAGATCGGCCATTACCAAAACATTGCCGAGCCCAACCGTTTTCATTGGGTGGATATCACCAAAGACAAGCGGGAGCTTGAAAAAGCCGGGCTGACTTTCGACGTCGCGCTTCGCCGTCTGCATGCGCAAGATTTTGAAGGCAGGCTCCATAAAGGCGTTGATGCCTTCATTCTGATTTGGAAAAATCTACCGCGCTGGAAATATCTCGCACCGCTGATATCGTTGCCAATCATCAAACCGATTGCTGATTTTGCTTATGATCATTTCGCAGATTGGCGGATCGATAGGCTTCATGCGCAACGCTGCGCGATTGAACCTCATATTGAAGTGCCTAAAAAATAAATCTGGTGCTGCCGGAGAGGATTGAACTCTCGACCTCTCCCTTACCAAGGGAGTGCTCTACCACTGAGCTACGGCAGCGTGGGGCTAATAAAAGCAAAGCCCGTAAGAGCGGACTGTTAAGCACAACGCCGCTCAGGAAGCGGCGCGGGTATGCCATAAGGGGTGAGGAGTGGCAAGCCACAGGGCACGCGCGCCTCTTGCGCGGCCCGCCAACCTCAATACAACGACGTCCCTACGCCAGGTTTGTGCGGCCGACTGCGGACTTGCCAAGTCGCGGGCAATCGGCGATGAGGCATCATCCGGTGCGGCCTTTACGATTATTCACAGGGTTTAGGCCGTTACCTCCCATTTTTCCTCGCTTTTCCTGCCTCAGATGAAAAAAGACGTTAAAAAAGCACGATTTGAGGCCGCCGCGGCGGCTCTGCGTGAAAATTTGAAGCGCCGGAAAGCGCAAATCCGCGGTCGTGCTGAACATGAGCCGGACACGGAGCGCGGCACATCGGCCGCCCTGACCGGCCCCGAAAAAGCCATCGCCCCGCGCAATACGCCGTAAAAGAGTAACGAAAAAAGACCATGGACCGAATCAAGATCACCGGCGGCTGCCCGCTTGAAGGCATTATTCCCATCTCGGGGGCGAAAAATGCCGCGCTCCCTTTGATGATCGCGAGCATTCTCACGCGCGAGACGCTGACGCTGCACAATGTGCCGCGCCTTTCCGATGTGCGTTTGCTGATGCGCATTCTCGGCAATCATGGTGTTGATGCCGCCATCAGCGGCAAGCGTCTCGGCCAGTCGGAAGAAAGTGGCGAAACGATCACGCTTTCAGCGCGCGACATTGTTGATACGACGGCGCCTTACGAACTCGTCTCGCGCATGCGTGCGAGTTTCTGGGTTATTGCGCCGATGCTCGCGCGTATGGGCGAAGCGCGCGTGTCGCTGCCCGGCGGCTGCGCCATCGGGACACGCCCTGTCGATCTATTGTTGATGGCGCTTGAAAAGCTTGGTGCCGAAATCGAAATCGATTCCGGTTATGTCATCGCCAAAGCCCCCAAGGGGTTGAAAGGCGGCGTAATCGATTTTCCGAAAGTCACGGTCGGCGGCACCCATGTCGCGTTGATGGCAGCAAGCCTTGCCGATGGCACAACCATTATTAAAAACGCTGCGCGCGAGCCAGAAATTACCGATCTCGCCGAATGCCTCATTAAAATGGGCGCAAAGATTGAAGGCGCCGGCACATCACAGATTGTGATTGAAGGTGTTGCGCGGCTAGATGGCGCGCATCATGCGGTTTTGCCGGATCGCATTGAAACAGGCACCTATGCGATTGCGGTCGCAATGACGGGCGGCAATGTGTTGCTCGAAGGGGCGCGTGCGGATTTATTGCAAAACGCACTTGATCATATCGAAAAAGCGGGTGCGAAAATTACCGTTGAACCCACAGGCCTGCGCATTGCGCGCGCGCCGGGTTTGCTCGCACCCGTTGACATCACAACCGAACCCTTCCCCGGATTCCCGACTGATCTTCAAGCACAATTCATGGCCTTGATGACACGTGCAAGCGGATCATCGCGCATTCATGAAACGATTTTCGAAAACCGCTTCATGCATGTGCAAGAGCTGGCGCGGCTTGGTGCCCAAATCAAACTCGAAGGCGATGTCGCCATTGTGAAAGGCCAGAGCCGCTTGAAAGGCGCGCCTGTGATGGCGACCGATCTGCGCGCCTCGGTGTCCTTGATTGTTGCGGCGCTGGTCGCCGAAGGGACCACCACCGTCAATCGTGTTTATCATCTCGACCGTGGTTTTGAGGCGCTTGAGAAAAAGCTCGGCCGTTGCGGGGC
>CAWUMH010000116.1:0-5404 GCA_963923565.1 uncultured Alphaproteobacteria bacterium | reverse complement strand
AAAGATCATCCGCTAGTTGGCGAAACACGCGGCGTTGGCATGATTGGTGCGATGGAACTCGTAGCCGATAAAAAAACTAAGGCTGGCTTTGAAAAGCCGGGCGCAACCGGTTTGAAGTTGTCTGAACTCTGCCATGAAGAAGGTCTGATCATTCGTGCGATTGGTGACATCATCGCCTTCTGCCCGCCTTTGATCATCACCGAAAAGCAGATTGACGATGTTTTTGATCGCTTCGGCCGCGCTTTGACGCGACTGACGGCGTGACTATCTCATCGATCCTTTGATTAAGGCGGAAAGACATAATGAGCGGGCAGGGTAAAATTGCGATGATCACCGGGGCGGGTTCGGGCATCGGCCGGTCAGTGGCTTTGGCAATGATGAAGGAAGGCTATAGCGTTGTCTTGGCCGGACGTCGTCAAGAGGCGCTTGATGAAACGGTAAAGCTCGGGGCGGCTCATGGTGCGCCCACGCTTGCTCTATCGACGGATCTTGGTGATCCGAAGGCCGTTGCTCATCTCTTTGCCAAAACGAAAGAACGCTTTGGTCGCCTTGATGTTTTGTTCAATAATGCGGGCTCTAATGCACCACCCATCAATCTCGAAGATCTTACATTTGAACAATGGCAGACGGTGCTCAATGCCAATCTGACATCGGCCTTTTTGTGCACGCAAGAAGCCTTCAGAATTATGAAGGATCAGACTCCGCGTGGTGGACGTATCATCAATAATGGTTCGATTTCGTCACAAACACCGCGTCCGAATTCTGCGCCTTACACCGCGACCAAACATGCGATCACGGGCCTGACAAAATCGACGGCGCTTGATGGCCGCAAATATGACATCGCTTGCGGACAGATCGATATTGGCAATGCAGCAACGGACATGACATCTAAAATGAATTCGGGTGTCTTGCAGGCTGATTTGCAAATTCGTGCTGAGCCAACCATGAATGTCGACTATGTTGCACAATCGGTCATCTATATGGCGAGCCTTCCGCTTGATGCGAATGTTCTGACCTTGACCGTGATGGCAACAAAAATGCCACTCGTCGGACGCGGTTAAGATTTAATCGGTATTTTTCTGATCCCGGGAAGGCTTTCGATCATCAAGCCGCTGCGATGGTTGTGCCATCCGGGTCGGGCTGTGTGAACCAAAATCGCCTGGGCAATTGATGTGCGTGTAATAAGGCCAATCACGCCTTGTGCATCATTGGTGACAATCAGTGCAGCCACGTCACTCTTTTCAAAATGCGTGAGAGCCATTTCTAAATTTTCATCTTCCGAAAGTACGGTTTCGATAGGATGCATGATTGCTGAAACAGGTGTCGTGTCGGCATTATCGGTGAGAGCCGCAAGAATGTCCAAACGTGTAATGATGCCGAAAGCTCGGTTTGTCTCATCAATCACTGGAAAAATTTCATCACTAGACCGGATCAGTCTATCGATACTGGCGCTGATTGTGTCTGCGGGGTGCAGGGCTGAAAACTCGGTTACCATCGCTTCGCCAACAGTGAGGTCGCGTGCGCTATCATGAAGCGCTGCGGCATCAGCTTCTGCGCCCGCAGCAATAAAAACAAAGGCGGCGATGATAAGTAAGAAAGGATTGCCGAAGAGTCCCAGAAATCCAAGTCCGAATGCAAAAATCTGTCCGATGCCTGCCGCAATTTTTGTTGCACGTGAGCGGCCCCATTTAAGTGCCAATAGGGCGCGCAAGACGCGACCGCCATCCATCGGAAAAGCGGGGAGAAGATTAAAAGTCATCAAAATGAGATTGGCTGCGGCAATACGCAAAGCGAGGCTCGCTTGTGAATTGCCAATACTGTTGAAGTCCTGCTCCGTTAAAGAATTGCCGAGCCAAAGCATCAACCCCAGCGCGATAACGAGATTTACCAAGGGGCCGGCGAGGGCCACCAGAATTTCCTGGCTTGGATTTTCAGGGACGCGTTCCATATTCGCGACACCACCTATCGGGAACAATGTCACGTCACGTGTCTTGGCGCCAAAGCGCCGGGCCATCAGCACATGGCCAAATTCATGCGCGACAACGCAGACGAATATCAACACGATGAAAGCGAGTGTGTCCCACGCCGCTTCAGGCCCATTCGCGCGATAAACGAGAATGCCGATAAAGGCGAGGAAAAGCAGAAAGGTCGCGTGAACCCGGATGGCGGTTCCGGCGATACTTCCGAGATCAATCGACCAACGCATTGTCATGTCTCCCGTTTAAGCGGCCTTTAGGGCTCGGCTCAGGCTAGCCTTCGGGTGCGTTGCCCGATAGCGCGCAAAATGCGTAGGAGCTCCACGGGGTGCGCATTAAGGCACAACCGCTGATTAGTTGACGAATGAATGTTCATTCACTAATTGCGTACTTACATGTCGCTCGCCCGCACCCCTCGCCATTTGGATCGCCGTCCGCAAATCCTCGATGCGGCGGAAAGCTGTTTCACGCGGGCGGGTTTTCACCGCACGACGATGCAGGATGTGGCGGGTGAGGCGGGCATGGTGCCCGGCAATTTGTACCGCTATTTTCCCTCAAAAGACGCCCTCATTCTCGCGCTCATTGAGCGCGACCGCGCCGAAATTGCCGCCGATTTCGCAACGCTCGGGGCTACTGGCGATCTCATGGGGGCCTTCCGGTCCCTTGGACACCGTCATTTTATTGAAAAACCGAAAGAAAAAGCCGTTCTTACCCTCGAAATCTGGAGCGAAGCCGCGCGCAACCCCGCGATTGCCGAGGTGATGGCGGGCGTTCAAGCGGAAGTCCGGCGCGGCATTATCGCCGTATGCGAAAAAGCACGGCCTCAGGCCGACATACCTGACCATATCGACCTTGATGCTGTGGCGCGCCTGATCCTGACCCTCTCCGACGGGCTCATTCGCCGCAAGGCGCTTGATCCCGATTTTGAAAGTGAAACCGAAGTAGCGACCCTTCTCGATCTGATTGGTGCCGTCTTGTGCGGGACCGTTTCCCTTACCCCTTGCACCTCTCGAATCGTAAGCCTCTAGAATTTTGCCGACAGGAACCTGATCATGCTTTGGAGCCGTATCACCGCCATTCTTCTCGTCGTTGCCGCCGTGCTTTGGATAGCATCGGGCGCTTTGACCAAGAAGGAAGCGCCGCCAGCGACTGCGAAAACCGTCGAGAGCAAGCCATTTCAGGTGTCCACTCTGCCGGCCGTTGTTGAGCCGCGTTCGCGCAAGCTGACTTTGTCAGGTCGGACAGAGGCCGATGTCCGCACAATGGCGATTGCACGGACAAGTGGCGTCGTGACCGAATTGACGGTACGCCGTGGCTCAGTTGTGAAGCAGGGCGATGTAATAGCGGTTCTTTCGGATGAAGCGCGTGAATCCAATGTGCAGCAGGCGCAAGCGCGTCTTGAACAACGCCAAAAAGAATTTGAAGCGAAGCGCGTCCTTGTTGAAAGCGGCAACCTTGCGAAATTAGGCCTTGCACAATTTGAAGCGGATTTAAAAGGCGCGCAGGCGCAATTGGCGCAAGCTCAGGCTGAACGTGATCGCGGCACCGTGCTCGCGCCTGTGTCTGGAATCATTAATGAAGTCCCCGCAACGCTCGGTCAAAGCTTACAGCCCGGCGCACCCGTCGCCGAAGTTATGTCGCTTGATCCCATGTTGGCCGTTGTTGAAATTTCCGAGCGGCGTTTGTCAGGCGTGAAAGTTGGTGATCGTGCTGATGTACGTTTGATTGGTGGCGATGAAGTAGCAGGAACAGTGCGGTTCATTTCAAATCGCGCAAGTCCGCAAACACGGACCTATCGTATCGATGTGAGCCTTGCGAATCCGGATCGTAAAATTGCCGATGGCGTAACGGCTGAAGTCACGCTCTATCTTGCACCGGTTGATGCGACAAAGGTTGCGCGTTCTGCCTTGACCTTCTCTGCAGAGGGCAAGCTTGGCGTACGTGTGATCGAGGCCGGTAACAAAGTTGCCTTTGTGCCGGTAGGTCTTGTTGAAGATCAGACGGATTATCTGTTTGTGTCCGGCATTCAGCCCGGTGCACAGATCATCGTTCAGGGTCAAGATTTTGTGAAAGAGGGGCAGGCAGTTGAGCCGGTTCCAATGAAGCAAGGTTGAGAAAGAGCATCAGGGCGAACCGATCATGAAAAATCCTATTGATTTTGCAATTTCTCACGCACGCTTGACGCTGGCTTTTCTCGCTTTCCTGTTACTTGCGGGTTTTATTGCCTACACGACCATTCCTAAAGAAGCGGAACCCGATGTGAAGGTTCCGATCGTTTATGTGCAATTGTCACAACGCGGCATTAGCCCGGAAGATGCAGAGCGTCTTTTGTTGCGTCCGATGGAGACACAACTCAAATCAGTTGCGAGTGTCAAAGAAATGCGCTCCACCGCTTTTGAAGGCGGCGGCTTTGTTCTTCTCGAATTTGAGGCAGGCTTTGATTCAACCAAAGCGGTGCAAGATGTGCGCGCCAAGGTTGATGATGCTAAGCGCGATTTGCCGAAAGATGCTGATCAACCATCGGTGCGAGAAGTTAATCTCTCACTCTTTCCCGTATTAGTCGTTGCACTCACCGGCGATGTTCCTGAGCGGACTTTGTTGCGCATTGCCCGCGGTGCAAAAAATGCCATCGAATCTATACCTGGCGTTCTCTCGGCTGATTTGAAGGGCGCGCGCGATGAGGTTGTAGAAATCATCGCCGAACCAATGCTCATGAAGAGCTATGGTATCAGCCTTGATGGCCTCATTGGGGGCGTGGCGCAGTCCAATAGCCTCGTTGCGGCAGGCGCCTTGGAAGGTGGCACAGGTCGCTTCGCCGTAAAAGTGCCCGCGCTGATCGAGCGCCCTGAAGATATTTTGAAATTGCCTGTATCTGCGTCTGCGGGTGCCAGCGTAACATTGGGCGATGTTGCCGAAGTGCGCCCGACCTTTAAGGACGCGACGTCTATTACGCGCGTGAATGGAAAGCCGGCGATTGCGATTGAAGTCTCAAAGCGCACGGGCTCCAATTTGATCGAGACCGTCGATCTCGTGAAATATGTCGTCGGAGAATTGCAAAAATCGTGGCCTGCGACTGTCTCCGTCACATTCAGTCAGGATAAGTCGAAAACCATTCGTGACATGCTTCACGAATTGCAGAACAGCGTTGTTACCGCTGTGTTGCTCGTGCTTGTCATTATGATGTTTGTACTTGGCGGTCGTCCTTCGCTCTTCATCGGCATCGCTATTCCGGGCTCGTTCCTCGCGGGCATTCTTGCGCTGCAATTAGCGGGGCTCACCGTAAACATCGTGGTGCTCTTCTCGCTTATTCTCGCGGTCGGCATGTTGGTGGATGATGCGATCATTGTTTCGGAATATGCTGAGCGTCGTCTTGCCGAAGGCATGGATCCGAAACTCGCCTTCTCCATGGCTGCTAAGCGCATGGCAGG
>CAWUMH010000115.1:0-5430 GCA_963923565.1 uncultured Alphaproteobacteria bacterium | reverse complement strand
GTGTTCACAATGGGTGCGCGTCCGATTGCGACATTGAATGCGCTACGTTTCGGTTCACCTGATCATCCAAAGACTCGTCATCTTGTATCTGGTGTCGTGGCCGGTATTGGCGGTTATGGCAATTCATTCGGTGTGCCGACTGTTGGTGGGCAGATGGGATTCCATACACGCTATGACGGCAATATTCTCGTCAATGCGATGGCAGTGGGTATCGCTAAGAGTGATGAAATTTTTTACGCGAAGGCAACAGGCGTTGGTAATCCCATCGTCTATCTCGGTTCAAAAACCGGACGTGATGGCATTCATGGTGCGACCATGGCCTCAGCAGCCTTTGATGATTCAGCAGAAGAGAAACGCCCCACCGTTCAAGTGGGCGATCCCTTTGCTGAAAAGCTTCTTCTCGAAGCCTGTCTTGAATTGATGCAAACAGGCGCGGTGATTGCCATTCAAGATATGGGTGCTGCCGGCCTCACTTCATCGGCCGTTGAAATGGGTGCAAAAGGTGATCTCGGAATCGAACTTGATCTCGACAAAGTGCCTTGCCGCGAAAGCGGTATGACAGCTTACGAGATGATGCTTTCTGAGAGCCAAGAGCGTATGCTCATGGTGCTCCAGCCGGGCAAAGAAAAAGAAGCCGAAGCGGTCTTCATCAAATGGGGGCTGGATTTCGCAATCATTGGCAAAACAACCGACACGCTGCGTTTCGTGATCAAGCAGCATGGCAAAGTGATGGCTGATTTGCCGATCAAAGAACTCGGTGATCAAGCGCCGCTCTATGATCGGCCCTTTGTTGAAACACCAAAACGTCCTGTTATTGATCCGCAAAGCGTATCAGTGCCGCTCACCAATTCGAATGCGTTGGTCAAACTGATTGGTTCACCGGACTTCGCTTCAAAGCGTTGGGTCTGGGAGCAATATGATCATCTGATCCTCGGCAACACGGTACAGTCACCCGGTGGTGATGCGGCTGTGGTGCGTGTTGGTGATGGGCCACGTGGTCTTGCGCTCACATCCGATGTAACACCGCGTTATTGCGAGGCGGATCCGTTTGAAGGTGGCAAGCAAGCCGTCGCTGAAGCCTATCGCAACATCATTGCGGTCGGCGGCACGCCGCGCGCGATTACAGACAATCTCAATTTCGGTAATCCCGAGCGTCCAGATTATATGGGCCAACTTGTCTATTGCATTCGCGGTCTTGGCGAAGCGTGCAAAGTGCTCGACTTCCCCGTCGTGTCCGGCAATGTCTCGCTCTATAACGAAACCAATGGACGCGGTATTTTACCGACGCCCACCATTGGCGGCGTTGGTGTTGTCGATGATGTCACAAAAACAGTGACACTTGCATTCAAAGCTGCCGGCGAATTCATTCTTCTGATTGGCGAGACCAAAGGCTGGCTCGGCGCATCCGCATGGCTTCAAACAATTGTGGGGCGTGAAGAAGGCGCACCGCCACCGGTTGATCTCGAAGCTGAGAAGAAGCACGGCGCCTTTGTCGCCTCCTTGATTCAAGAGGGCCATGTCACGGCCTGCCACGATCTCTCGGATGGTGGCTTGGCCATCGGCCTTGCCGAAATGATGCTGGCCGGAAATATGGGCGCGAAGATTGACAAGCTGCCTGAGGGCATTCCGTCGACGGCGGCGCTCTTTGGCGAAGATCAGGCGCGTTACCTGATCACCGTTAAAGATCAGGCGATGGCCGCGATCATCCTGAAGCGCGCATCGACTGCGGGCGTACCGGCGCTCGTGCTCGGAAAGACCGAGGGCGATCAATTGACGCTTCCCGGTGAAACCCCCATATCACTTGCGCGCCTTAAAACGGCCCATGAAGATTGGCTCCCGTCTTATATGACGGGAGAAATGTAAGACGAGGATCAGCCCATGGCCATGAAGGCCGAAGATATTGAAACCATGATCAAGACCGCTTTTCCGGATGCGAAGATTGAGATCAAGGATCTAGCCGGAGACGGCGATCACTATGCCGCAACCGTTGTCTCGGAAGCCTTTCGGGGCAAAACCCGCGTACAACAGCACCAGATGGTTTATGCCGCGCTTCAGGGCAATATGGGCGGCGTTTTGCATGCCCTCGCTTTGACGACATCGGCACCAACCGCTTAAACTCATACCGCTTGATAACGCCGCGCCTTGAACGCGGGCAGACAAGGATGAAGACAATGACTGTTCAAGATCGCATCAAATCCGAAATCGACAGCAATGATGTTGTGCTCTTCATGAAGGGTACACACCAATTCCCGATGTGCGGCTTTTCGGGCCAAGTCGTGCAGATTCTCGATTACATCGGCGTGAATTTCAAAGGCATCAATGTGCTTGATGATGCGGATATCCGCCAAGGCATCAAGGATTACGCCAATTGGCCCACCATTCCGCAGCTCTATATTAAGGGCGAGTTCATCGGCGGCTGCGACATCGTGCGCGAGATGTTCCAGTCGGGCGAACTCGTCACGCATTTGAATGCGAATGGCATTGCGGCCACGATGCCGCAAAAGGGCTGATTTTATTTTTTGACGGCAGCGCGGACGAGATCAAAGGCCTCCGCGCTGTCCCACTTCGCCGGGCCTGCCATCGCGCCCATGAGGCATCCGTCGCGGCCGATCAGAAGTGTGGTCGGCAGGCCGGTGACGAGGCCTTCCTTTCGAAGCGCTTGGAACGCTTTCCCCTCTGGATCCCCAAAGCGTTCAAGCGCCTTGATGCCGTTCTCATCCAACCATTGTGGCACCCGCTCGGTATTCCGCGTGTCCATATTGAGCGCGAGAACCGTAAAATCAGAGCTGCCTGTCTGAGCCTCTAATCGATCAAGTGCGGGCATCTCCTCGCGACAGGGCACGCACCACGTTGCCCAGAGATTGAAGAGAACCATCTTCCCCCGGAAATCGGAGAGCGCCTTTACGCCTGCAGAGCTGTTGAAACCGAAATCCGGTAGCGGGCGGGGCGGATTGACCGGTCGCATTGCCGCGATGTCACCGCGATAAAGCGACGTCAAACGCGGAGAAAGTGCCGCTGATTCGGGGCAAAGCCCTTGAGCCGCATTGCCGCGCCCCCCTACTCTCCCGTATAGAACACCGATTGCCGACACGGCGATGAGGAGCCCCAACGCCACGAGCGACGCGCGCGTTCGGCGGGACAAGGGCACTCTTGCGGGGTCGGTCATGGAAAGTCCTTAAGCGCTAACGGGGCCGGATGAGATGAGCAATCAAATGTGGGGCGGCCGCTTCCAGTCCGGTCCGGATGCGATCATGGAAGATATCAACGCCTCGATCGAATTCGACAAGGCCCTTTGGCGCCAAGATATTGCCGGATCAAAGGCCCATGTCGCCATGCTCGGCAAACAGGGCATCATTGAGGCCAAAGACGCTGACGATATCGCGAAGGGCCTTGATAAAGTCGCTCAAGAAATTGAGTCCGGTACGTTCACATTTTCGCGCGCACTTGAAGATATTCATATGAATATCGAGTCGCGGCTTGCGGATGTCGTCGGCCCTGCTGCGGGACGGCTTCACACCGCGCGCTCGCGTAATGATCAAGTCGCCACTGATATGCGGCTCTGGGTGCGTGACACGCTTGACGCGCTTGATCTGCAAATGGCTGACCTTCAACAGGCACTCGCCGAAAAGGCGCTCGATTATGCCGATGCGGTGATGCCAGGTTTTACCCATCTGCAATCGGCGCAACCCGTAACCTTCGGCCATCATCTTCTCGCTTATGTTGAAATGATCGGACGTGATCGCGGCCGCGTGAAAGATGCGCGCAAGCGTATGAATGAAAACCCGCTTGGTGCCGCAGCGCTTGCGGGGACATCATTTCCGATTGATCGTTTCATGACGGCGAAAGCGCTGGGCTTTGATCGCCCCACGGCAAATTCACTCGACAGTGTATCGGATCGCGATTTTGTTCTCGAAGCACTTTCTGCGGCATCGATTTGCGCGATGCATCTCTCGCGCTTCGCCGAAGAGATTGTAATTTGGACGACGCCGCAATTCGGACTCGTTGCGCTCTCTGATAAATTCACGACGGGCTCATCGATCATGCCGCAAAAGCGCAACCCTGATGCAGCTGAACTCGTGCGCGCGAAATCAGGCCGCATCATTGGCGCGCTGACATCGCTTTTGATTGTGATGAAAGGTCTTCCACTGACTTATGCGAAAGATATGCAGGAAGACAAAGAAGGCACTTTCGATGCGTTGACATCGCTTTCGCTGTGTCTTGCGGCAATGAGCGGCATGGTGCGTGATATGACGCCGGATCGCAAAGCGATGAAGAAGGCGGCGGGTTCCGGCTATGCGACGGCGACCGATCTTGCTGATTGGCTCGTGCGCAGTTTGAAAATGCCCTTCCGCAACGCGCATCATGTGACCGGAAAAATTGTGGGTCTCGCGGCTGAGAAAAAAATTGGCCTTGAGAAATTAACACTCGCTGAAATGCAATCGGTTGAACCGAAAATTACGGTTGATGTGTTTACAATTCTCGGTGTTGAAAAATCCGTGCGCAGCCGCACGAGCTTTGGTGGCACGGCACCGTCCAATGTCAAACGCGAGGCGCGGCGTTGGCTCTCCACATTGAAGCGGAGCAAAGTATGATGAGGCGCATCGGATTTCTTTCTCTGATTCTTGCCGCGTATTTGATCGTCTCGGGCTGCGGCCGTAAAGGACCGCTTGAGCCACCAAACGCGCAGGCGCCGGACGCCGCAACCGAAACCGCGACTGATCCTGTAGCGGCGGTGCCGCTTCCTAAATCAACAAAGCCAAAAGTATCACCAAAGACAAACTCATCCTCACCATTCCTTCTTGATCCTCTTTTGTAGTATTTCCTTATCATGACACAGTTTCTCTATCGGAATGGGACGCTCCACGCGGAAGATGTTGATCTTGGTGGCATTGCGTTGGAAATCGGCACGCCTTTTTATTGCTATTCGACTGCCGAACTTGAGCGAAACTATAAAGTATTTGCCGGCGCGTTCACGGGCACGGATGCTCTTGTGTGCTATGCGATGAAAGCCAATTCCAATCAGGCCGTTCTCAAAACCTTTGCTCAGCTCGGCGCGGGCATGGATGTTGTGTCGGAGGGCGAGCTTCGTCGTGCGCGCGCGGTGGGTGTTCCCGGATCAAAAATCACTTTTTCGGGTGTCGGCAAAACTGATCGCGAAATTACTTATGCGCTTGATCAGTCGATCCATTGCTTCAATGTTGAATCAGAACCTGAATTGCTCCGCATCTCAGCTTTGGCAACTGCGAAAGGTACCAAGGCAAAAATTTCGATCCGCGTGAATCCGGATGTCGATGCCAAAACACACGCGAAAATCTCGACCGGCAAAAGCGAGAATAAATTCGGTGTGCCGATTTCACGCGCACGCGATGTCTATCGTGAAGCCGCAGCGCTTCCGGGCATTATTGTATCGGGCGTCGATATGCATATCGG
>CAWUMH010000114.1:0-5446 GCA_963923565.1 uncultured Alphaproteobacteria bacterium | reverse complement strand
TTGAGGTGATAGGCCGCGCCCTTGTCCGGCTCGACCGAAAGCTGCACCACTGGAATATCGGCTTCGGGCCGCAGCAGCACCAAAGGCACCCATGTGCCGTGATCAAAGCCGCGATCGGCAAAAGCCGGCGAGAAACCGGCCTCGTCCAAAAGCTTGAAGGCTTCCGACGCCACCTCGGGCGAGCCCGGCGCGCTATAGTTCACGGTGCGCAATTCCGGTTCGAACCCGCCGAAATCATAGATCATGCCCGGATGCGCGCCATTGGTCAGCGTCGGGCGGCTCGCTTCGAAATGCGCCGTCACCATCAAAATGGCGCGCGGCTTGCCGAGCGTGCGGCCATAAGATTCGAGGAAGAGCTTCGCCTCCGTATTGTGGAGGATCAGATTAGGCGCGCCGTGCGATACAAAAAGCGTGGACATCAGAGGGATCCCGTCATGATTGCGATATCATGCTAGATGATCCCAAAACGCGCCAAATCAAAGTGCAATGACGCAAGGCCGCTTTTGCGCCCTCGCGCTCGGTCAAAGCCCTAGACCTTCGACTTAGTACTCAACCACCTCACCGTCTTCCTTCACGAAGCGGCCAATATGGGGGTTAGGGAGAATCTCCAGCACCGCCTCGCTCGGGCGGCAGAGCTTCACGCCTTTGGGCGTTTCGACAATCGGACGGTTGATCAAAACCGGATGCGCCATCATCTGATCGATCAATTGCTCATCCGTCCATTTCGGATCGGCAAGACCAAGCTCCGCATAAGGCGTGCCTTTTTCGCGCAATAGATCGCGCGGTGAAATGCCCATGGCGGCGATCAGATTTTTTAATCTCTCACGCGTCGGCGGCGTCTTGAGATATTCGATGACAACCGGCTCTTCGCCACTCTGACGGATCATCTCCAGCGTGTTGCGCGACGTGCCACATGCAGGATTGTGATAGATGGTGATGGTCATGAGCGATTACCCTTTTCTGCGCGGATCGCAGGTGCAAGAAACCATGTCATAAAGAACGCGGCAAACAGCGCGCCGATGATTTCAGCGCCAATAAATCCTAGCAAGTTTTCCGGAGCAATACCCGAGAACGTATTAGTGAAAGAGCGCGCAATCGCCACCGCCGGATTGGCGAAAGAAGTTGAAGCGGTGAACCAATAAGCGGCCGCGATGTAAAGACCTACCAAAACCGGAATGGCCGTGCGCGCGAATTGAATACCGCCAAGAATAGTCACAATAAGACCGAACGTTGCAACAACTTCAGCGAACCATTGCGGTCCACCGGTGCGGATTTTTTCCGATGTTTCAATCAAAGGCAAATGAAACATCAGATGCGCGATGATTACGCCTGCAATGCCGCCAAGAATTTGTACGATGACGTAGACAAGAAAATCGCTCTTGGAGAGTTCGCCGCGCAGCGTAAAGACAAGCGAAACGGCGGGATTGAAATGCGCACCTGAAATCGGGCCGAGTACAGTAATCAACACAACGAGTATGGCACCCGTCGGAATTGTATTGCCGAGCAATTGAAGCGCCACATCGCTTGTGAGCGTTTGCGCCATAATGCCGGAACCGACCACGGTCGCGACCAGCAATGCGGTGCCGAGAGCTTCAGCGATTGCCCGGCGTGTGAGATCAAAATCACTCATAAAAAGATACCGTCCAAACTGAAATGCGAAGGCTGAAATAAAAAGGGATGAACTTCCGTTAAGACGACCATCCCTTTCAATCTCTGTAAATCGGGCTTCGGCTTTGAACCTTAAGACAGTTTTATTACGGTTTCTTGACGGGACTTACTCGGCCGCTTCCACCATCGGGCGGCCTTTGGAGAGCTTAGCTTTTTTCAAAAGTTCGGCCACCAAAAACGCCATTTCAAGCGCCTGCTCCGCGTTCAAACGCGGATCGCAATGCGTGTGATAGCGGTCTTGCAAATCCGTGTCCGAAATAGCGCGCGCGCCGCCCGTGCATTCCGTCACATTCTTGCCGGTCATTTCGAGATGGATGCCACCCGCAATCGTGCTCTCTGCCGCGTGAACCGCGAAGAAGGTTTTCACTTCCGAGAGGATCATGTCGAACGGACGCGTTTTATAACCCGAACCCGCCTTCACCGTGTTGCCATGCATCGGATCACATGACCACACAACCGAACGGCCTTCGCGCTTCACTGCACGCACAAGTGCGGGCAAATGCGCTTCGGCTTTATCGGCACCAAAGCGCGCGATCAGCGTCAAACGGCCCGGTTCATTCTCGGGGTTCAACATATCGATCAGACGAATGAGTTCTTCCGGATCAAGCGATGGGCCACACTTCAAGCCAATCGGATTCTTGATGCCGCGGAAATACTCGACATGGCCGTGATCTGGCTGACGCGTGCGATCACCAATCCAAATCATATGACCCGATGTGGCATAATAATCACCCGAGGTTGAATCAACACGCGTCATCGCTTGCTCGTAACCGAGCAGCAACGCTTCATGCGATGTGTAGAAATCCGTCGTGCGCATTTCAGGATGCGATTCAGGATCAAGCCCGATGGCGCGCATGAAATCGAGTGTTTCGGTGATGCGGTTTGAAAGCTCCTGATAACGGCCCGATTGCGGGCTGTCCTTCACGAAGCCGAGCATCCAGCGATGCGCGTTTTCCAAATTCGCATAACCACCATTCGCAAAAGCGCGAATGAGATTGAGCGTGGCTGCCGATTGGCGATAGGCCATCAATTGCCGCGCGGGATCGGGAATGCGCGCTTCGGGCGTGAACTCGATGCCGTTGATCACATCGCCACGATAGGACGGCAATTCGACATCGCCGATCTTTTCATTCGGCGCGGAACGGGGCTTGGCAAATTGGCCCGCCACACGACCAACCTTCACCACCGGCGAGGAACCGGCAAATGTCAGCACCACCGCCATCTGCAAGAAGAGGCGGAAAAAATCACGGATATTGTCGGCGGAGTGCTCGGCAAAGCTCTCGGCGCAATCACCGCCCTGCAAGAGGAACGCTTCGCCAGCGGCGACTTTTGCGAGCGCCTTTTTGAGCTTGCGCGCCTCACCTGCAAAAACGAGCGGCGGAAAACCTGCCAATTGCGCCTCAACCGCGCTGAGCGCGGCGGGATCCGGAAAAGCGGGCACCTGCTGGACAGGCTTCGATCTCCAGCTTGATGGGCTCCATCGTTCCGTCATGGCTTACTTCTCCTCTATCCCACCCCCAAAGGCCCCATTTTCTCATGAAGGCGGCCCGGGAAGCGGCTTCTATAGCCGAGGCGCGGAATGAAGGCCAGAGAGATGCGCGCGTGAACGGCGAAACGTCAGAACAGGTCTGCTTTACTGTCCCTTCACGGGTTTAATGCAACACTGTTATGGTTTCGATCCGAAATGCCTGTTGTGGTTGTGTCCGACCGTGTCAAAACTGATCTTCGCCGTCCTTCCCGTCCTGATTGCCGTTTTTATCATGATTGCGGGCAATGGGCTCATCAACACGCTCATTCCCTACCGCGCGACGGTTGAGGGGTTCAGCCCGTCGATGGTGGGCGTGATCGGCTCGGCCTATTTCATCGGGATGCTGGCGGGCACCTGGACCGCGCCTCCGATTGTGCGCCGCGTGGGGCATATCCGCGCCTTTGCTGCCTATTCCGCGATTGTCTCGGTGGCGGTGCTCGCCTTCCCCCTCGCGATCTCGCCTTTTCCCTGGGTCATTTTGCGCGCGATTGTCGGCTTTTGCTTTGCCGGACTTTACGGCGTGGTTGAAGGCTGGATTTCGGCAAAAGCGGGATCCTCGCATCGCGGGCGGATGCTCGGCATTTACAACATCGCTAATTTTACGGGCTCGATGGCAGGACAGCAGACCTTGCGCCTGTTCGAGCCGAAAAGTTTCGCGCTCTTCTCGGCGGCCGCGAGTTTTCTCACGCTTGCTCTTGTGCCGATGGCGATGACGCGCGCGGAACCACCACCGATTCCGGCAAAAGGCCGCCTTGTCATCCGCGAGCTTTTGAAAGCCTCGCTTATCAGTTTTGCGACATCTATTTTGCTCGGCCTGGCGAATGGCACATTCTGGTCGATCATTCCCGCCTATGTGCAACGGCTCAATCTCGGCCCCGGCACGGTGGCGAGTTTCATGACATGGGCCATTTTGGGCTCCGCTTTGATCCCTTGGCCGGTGGGACGACTCTCCGACAAATTTGATCGTCGATTGGTGATCGGCGGACTCTCTTTTGCGATTATGGTTGTTGAGATCGCGCTGTGGCTGATCGCCAAACCGTCACCCGCATTGCTCTATACGCTCGGCTTTTTTGCGGGCGCGTTCATCACGGCAATTTACCCTGTCTCCGTGTCGCTTTCCGTTGACCGGCTCGGGCCGGATAAAGCCGTGCCCGTTTCATCGACAACACTGTTTCTTTATTGCACCGGCGCGATTATCGGCCCCGCTTTTGTCGCCACACTGATGACCAATTACGGCGACCGCATCATGTTCGCGCATAATGCGCTGATGCATCTCGCGATGATCGGCTTTGTCGTCTGGGGCATCTGGCGCGAAGGACCTGCAGAAAACCACGTCAAAATGACAATCGACCCGCCCGACGCGCCTTTGAATTAACCAAAGGTCAGGCTACCTCGGGATGCTTTTCCAGCCAGTCCTGCAACGCAGAATCCATTCGCGTTTGCCAGCCTTCTCCCGTGGAACGAAAACGCTCAACGACATCGCGCGATAATCTAATCGTGATGCGCTCTTTCGTGACTATGGCCTTCGGCCTTCCGCGCAGTTTTTTACGCAACGTTGCCGGCAAAGACTCAATCTTTCGCGCGCGCGCAAAATCTTTTTCCGTCCATACGGGATTGTCTCGATCACCGCTCTGTTTGACGCGCTTTGCCATAACCAATCACCTCACGCTTGTTGGCTTTACGAAAACTGATCACGCGAATACCTTTGGGCACTTCAACGAAGACCAGAACATGGAGACGCGGTCCCACAAAACCCAAAGCTCGAATGCGGGTTTCGCCGTAGTCATGCCGATCATCGACGACATAGAGTGCTGTTTCAAAATCAAACTCTCGAACTTGCTCAAAACTCAACCCACGTTCGTCGATATTGCGAGCATTTTTTTGAGGATTGAACTCAATCTCCATTTATTTATTGTATGCACAATAAATAGCGACGTCAAGTATCCCATCAACTCACCGGCGTGCGCATCGTCACAAGTTCTTCTGCCGCGGTCGGATGCACGGCGAGGGTTGAGTCAAAATCGCGTTTGGTGGCGCCCATGCGCATCGCGATGCCGACGAGTTGAATCATCTCGCCGGCGCCCTCGCCCAAAATATGCACACCGAGCACTTTGTCAGTTGGCTTGTCGACGAGGATTTTCATCATCACTTTATCGGTGCGGCCCGAGAGCGTGGCCTTCATCGGGCGGAAGCTTGTGCGATAGAGCACAATCTCATGCGCCTTGCGGGCCTCCTCTTCCGTAAGGCCGC
>CAWUMH010000113.1:0-5505 GCA_963923565.1 uncultured Alphaproteobacteria bacterium | reverse complement strand
GCGTTATCGTTTGCTTGATGATGCGACGCGTGATGCGATCGTTGAGGGTCGAGTGCGGTTGTAGTCAGAATGTCTGCTAACCGCGCGCTCTTAACTCACGGCGGATAATCTTACCCGTTGTTGTCATCGGAAGATCCGCTACAAATTCAATCTCACGCGGATATTCATGCGCGGACAAACGCTCTTTCACAAAGCGTGCAATATCGGCTTTCAACTCTTCACTTGGTGCAAAGCCAGGGCGTAAGACAACAAAGGCTTTAACAATTTCCGTGCGAAGCGGATCAGGTTTACCAACAGCAGCTGCCAAGGCAATCGCTGGATGCTGGATCAAACAATCTTCAATCTCGACGGGGCCAATGCGATAGCTTGACGAGGTGATCACATCATCATCGCGGCCGATGAATTTGATATAACCTTCGTCATCCATCACGCCTTGATCGCCTGTTGTCATCCACGCGCCAATAAACTTTTCAAGTGTTGCGGCTTCGCGGTTCCAATAGCCTAAAAACATCACGGGATCGGGACGCGCGATGGCGATTTGTCCTAATTCACCAGGCGCACATGCGCTGCCGTCTTCACGGATGATGGCAACGCGATGACCGGGCACGGGTTTACCGATAAATCCAGGCTTCACCATAGCGAGCGCGTTGCATGAACCAATCACAAGATTGCATTCCGTCTGCCCATAGGCCTCGTTGATCGTGAGGCCTAATTCTTCTTGTGCCCATAAAAGCGTTTCGGCACCAAGCGCTTCCCCCGCAGATGCAACGGTGCGAAGATGTAAATCATATTTAGCGCGGGGATTTTTTACAGTACGCAACATACGTAAGGCGGTCGGGGGAACAAAAATATTGCGGATCTTGAAATCCTGCATCAAGCGATAGGCTTCGTCCGGATCAAATTTTTCAAATTTCCGCGCGACCACGGGCACGCCATGCGCAAGCGAGGGCAGAAGGCCATTTAACAACCCGCCTGCCCATGCCCAGTCAGCGGGCGTCCATAGTAAATCGCCGTCATGCGGGAAAAATTCATGCACCAATTCAAAGCCCGGTAAATGGCCGGGTAACACACGATGCCCGTGCAACGCACCTTTCGGTTGGCCCGTTGTTCCCGATGTGTAAATCATCAAAGCGGGATCATCGGCGTGTGTATCAACAGGTGTAAAATTTTCAGACTGTGATGCAAGCGATAAATGAAAATCTTTTGCATCGTCTTCATCACCATCAACCGAAAGTAACAACTTGAAATCGGGTAGTGGCTCTGTTGTATTTTTTAATTTCTGCAAACCAGCAGAATTGGTGATAAGACCTGTTACACCGGCATCATGAAGGCGATAAACCAAGGCATCAATGCCGAAGAGCACCGCGAGCGGCAGTGCAATCGCCCCGGCTTTGTAAATCGCAATGTGACTCTCGGCGACTTCGCGCGATTGCGGCAAGAGAATCGCAACGCGTTCGCCGCGTGCGATCCCGCTCTTCACGAGTAAATTTGCGAGTTGATTGGAGCGCCTGCGCAAATCGTCAAAGCTCACGCGATCAACCGCACCCGCTTCATCCACATCGAGAAGCGCCAAACGATCAGGCTCACGCGAGGCCCACGCATCGCAGATGGCCCTGCCGATATTGTAGCGCTCCGGCACATCCCAGCGGAACGCCGCACGCAAACCCGCCTCATCACGACTGAAGGAAAGCATAATCTGTTGGCCACCTCAAAAAGCGGCGCATTTAGGCAGGATGTCGCTTTTTTTGCAATGCAGCAATTAACGCGAGAGGCGTGGGGCTCACACCGGCAGCGCGCCGTCCGATTTTACCTCTTCCATCACGGCAAAGGTCCGGCTTTCCTTCACGCCCGGCAGCGTCAGAAGCACATCGCCCAAAAACCGGCGATAGGCCGCCATGTCTTCAACACGCGTTTTGACGAGATAATCAAACCCACCCGCTACCATATGGCATTCCAGCACTTCGGGCGCGGTTTGAACGGCGTCGCTGAAGCGGGCGAACACATCCGGCGTTGTTTTGTCGAGTGTGACTTCGATAAACACCAGAAGGCCCCGCCCGAGTTTCTTCGGGTCCAGCATCGCGCGAAAGCCGAGCACATAGCCATCGCGGAAAAGCCGCTTCACCCGCTCGCTGGCCGCTGTCGGAGACAAACCGACCTTTTCGGCCAGATCGACGGTCGTAATGCGGCCATCCTCTTGGAGGAGCTTCAGAATTTTCCGGTCGAGACGATCAAGCTCTGACATGATTCACCAAAATAATATGATTATTTAGCGTCTTTTACTAATAATTTAAAAAATTACTAGATTAAAACACTATAAATTTCATGATAGAAGGAGAAAATCACAATTTAAAACATCGGAGGGCGTTGCCATGGCCAGTTTTTCCCCGTTCCGCACCGAATTTGCGCCCCGAGACGAGGATCTGGCCGCCCGCCTCTTGCTGACGGCAACGCTATCACCGGACGCTGAAAAGCGGATCGATGACTCTGCCACCGGCATGATCGCGGCGATCCGTAGCAAGACATCGGGCCTCGGCGGTGTCGAAGAATTGTTGCGGGAATATTCGCTCTCGACACCCGAAGGCCTCGCTTTGATGGTGCTTGCTGAGGCACTTTTGCGCGTGCCTGATGCCGCAACGGCCGACAGTCTAATTGAAGATAAGCTCGGCCAAGGCGATTTTCTGAACCACGAAACACAATCCGATGCGCTGCTTGTCTCAGCCTCGGCTTGGGCGCTCGGCATCACGGCGCGTGTTATTCAACCGGGTGAAACACCCGAAAGCATCGTTGGTAAACTCGTAAAGCGATTGGGCTTGCCGACTGTTCGTACGGCCACGCGTCAAGCGATGCGGGTCCTTGGTAGTCATTTCGTGCTTGGTCAAACCATTGATGAAGCGCTTGAACGTGCCCGTTCCGGCACGGGAAAACTTTTCCGTTATTCTTTCGACATGTTGGGTGAGGGCGCGCGCACGCAAGAAGATGCGGATCGTTATGCGGCATCCTATAGCGCGGCAATTGATGCCATCGGCAAAGCCGCCGGCAATGAGCCTTTACCGAACCGTCCCGGCATTTCAGTAAAACTCTCAGCGCTTCATCCGCGCTACGAGTGGGTGTCGCGTGAGCGTGTGATGCGCGAACTTGTGCCGGTGTTGTTGCGTCTTGCTCAACAGGCAAAGTCCTACGACTTGAATTTCACGGTTGATGCGGAAGAGGCCGACCGCCTCGAATTGTCGCTGGATGTGATTGCAGCTGTATTTGCTGATCCGTCACTTGCGGGTTGGGACGGCTTTGGTCTTGCCATTCAAGCCTATCAGAAGCGCGCGATTGAAGTGATCGACTGGATCGACAATCTCGCCAACCATTATAACCGCCGCATGATGGTGCGTCTTGTTAAAGGCGCTTATTGGGATTCGGAAGTGAAGCGCGCGCAAGAACGTGGTTTGCATGATTATCCAGTGTTCACGCGCAAGGCGATGACGGATCTAAATTATGTTGCGTGCGCCGAACGGTTGTTGAAAGCGCGTCCGCGCATTTATCCGCAATTTGCAACGCATAATGCACTCACGGTCGCCTCGATTCTCGAGCGCGCGGGTGGCGTTGATGGCTTTGAATTTCAACGTCTTCACGGCATGGGCGATGCGCTCTATCAACATCTCTTGCAAACACGTGAAGGCCTTGCTTGCCGCACTTATGCACCTGTTGGTGGACATTCTGATTTGCTCGCTTATCTTGTGCGGCGCTTGCTTGAGAATGGTGCAAACTCGTCTTTTGTGTCTGTTGCGGCTGATCCGAATGTTCCGGCAAAAACATTGCTCATACGTCCGCAAGCCATCATTGGCAATGCAGGTGATGCTCGTCATCCGAAATTGCCCATGCCTGCCGATCTTTACGCGCCGAAGCGCCACAATTCGCAAGGCATTGAATTAGGTCATGCCGCATCGCTGGATGCGCTGATGGTGGAAGTGAAAGCAGTAGCGTCAACAAAAATCGTTGCATCGCCCATCATTGATGGTGAGGAGCATTTGCGGTCAACGCGCGCGATCATGTCACCAATTGATGGGTCAACGATTGCGGGTCATGTCAGTGAAGCGGATGCAACACTTGCAGCGCGCGCCATCGACGCTGCAAAGCGCGGCTTCCGCGTATGGGATCGTACACCTGCTGCAACGCGAGCCGTCGCATTAGAAAAAGCCGCTGATGCGCTTGAATCAAAGCGTGGCCTTTTACTTCATCTCTTGCAACTTGAAGCGGGTAAGACGATCGATGATGCGCTTGCTGAATTACGCGAGGCAGTTGATTTCTGTCGTTACTATGCAGCGGAAGCGCGCGCGATTTGTGGTGAAGGCGAAGTGTTGCCAGGCCCAACAGGTGAAGATAATCGGCTCATCCGTCGCGGGCGCGGTGTGTTTGTGTGCATCAGCCCATGGAATTTTCCGCTCGCGATTTACTTAGGCCAAGTGACAGCGGCACTCGCAGCCGGCAATGCGGTTGTGGCAAAGCCTGCTGAACAAACGCCGCTTATCGCTTACGAAGCGATCAAGATTTTACATGGAGCGGGCGTGCCAACATCAGCGCTGCATTTCGTTCCGGGCGGAGGTGACACAGGTGCGGCGCTCACAGCGCATCCGCTTGTAGGCGGCGTCGCCTTTACAGGCTCAACAGAAACCGCATGGCGTATCAATCGCGCGCTTGCGGCGAAAGATGGTCCCATCGTGCCGCTTATCGCCGAGACGGGCGGCATCAATGCCATGATTGTCGATGCGACTGCACTGCCTGAGCAAGTCTCTGACGATGTGGTCCTATCGGCCTTCCGCTCGGCCGGACAACGGTGCTCGGCTTTGCGTCTTCTCTGCGTACAAGATGATGTCGCGGACAAGATGATCACGATGATCAAGGGCGCGGCGGAAGAATTGAAAATCGGTGATCCGCGCGATACCGCAACCCATATCGGTCCGGTAATTGATGCCGAAGCGAAATCAAATCTCGATGCGCATATCGCCCTCATGACGAAAAGCGCGAAAACGCATTATGCGGGTCACGCGCCAAGCCAAGGCACATTCGTCGCGCCGCATATGTTCGAATTGAAATCGGTGAGCGATCTGAAGCGCGAAGTCTTCGGACCCGTGCTGCATATTGTGCGTTGGAAATCTGGGGGGCTCACGACTTTGCTCGATCAGATCGATGCGCTTGGCTATGGCCTGACCCTTGGGGTGCATACGCGCATTGACTCGGTGCAAGCTGAAGTCGTCGACCGGCTTGATGCGGGCAATTGCTATATCAACCGCAATATGATTGGCGCCGTGGTCGGCACGCAGCCTTTTGGGGGCTCGCGTCTCTCGGGCACAGGCCCGAAGGCCGGTGGCCCGGATTATCTGCGTCGATTTACGCTTGAACAGACTGTGACGGTCAACACCGCCGCCGCTGGGGGTAATGCGAGTCTGATTGCGATGGGGGAGTGACCGAAGCGGGAAGCGGAAATTTTGACCTTTTCTGACTCGACAACCGCGC
>CAWUMH010000112.1:0-5507 GCA_963923565.1 uncultured Alphaproteobacteria bacterium | reverse complement strand
TCGAAAAACCGAAGAGATCATTCGTCCACATATCAAGGCCACCGAGTCCGATACCGATCCATGTTCCGAATTTTGACCAGAGCGGTTTGACGTTACGGACTTTGCGCAAATCACGTCCAATTGCGGAGAAGCGCCAGCCGGCTTCATAATCACGCAACTCGTCATTCATGCGGCCTTCTTTGAGAGCGGTGACGATTTGATCAGCGGCCTGAATGCCGGAGAGAACAGCGTTATGCGATCCCTTGATGCGGGGTACATTCACAAAGCCTGCGGCGCATCCGATGAGCGCACCGCCGGGGAATGACAGCTTCGGTACCGATTGCCATCCGCCTTCGGTAATCGCGCGCGCGCCGTAAGACAAACGCTTGCCGCCTTCGAAGGTCGGGCGGATCATCGGGTGTGTTTTGAAGCGTTGGAATTCATCGAAAGGCGAGAGTGTTGGATTGCGATAATTCAGATGTACCACGAAGCCGACAGCAACGAGATTGTCCTCGAGATGATAAAGGAAAGACCCGCCGCCGGTTTTACCATCAAGCGGCCAGCCGAATGAATGTTGCACAAGACCGAGCTTATGGTTTTCCGGCGAAACTTGCCAAAGCTCTTTGATGCCGATGCCGAATTTTGGCGGTTCACGACCTTCATCGAGACGGAAATTTTTGATGAGTGTTTTGGTGAGATGGCCGCGCGCGCCTTCGGCGAAAAGCGTATATTTCGCTTTAAGCTCCATGCCGCGCGTGAAGCTGTCTTTCACGGTGTTATCTTTGGCAATGCCCATATCGCCGGTTGCAACACCGACCACTTCGCCCTTCTCGCCATAGAGAACTTCGGCTGCCGTAAAGCCCGGATAGATTTCAACGCCCAAGGCTTCAGCTTTTGTAGCAAGCCAGCGACACACATTGCCAAGAGACACGATGTAATTGCCGTGGTTCGACATCAATGGCGGCATCAAGAAATTCGGAAGGCGAAGGCCGCCTGCGGGACCAAGAACAAGGAAATGATCGTCGGTGACGGCTGTTTTAATCGGCGCGTCTTTATCGTCGCGCCAGTCGGGAATTAGCCGATCAAGTCCGATGGGATCGATGACCGCGCCCGAGAGAATATGCGCGCCGACTTCCGATCCTTTTTCAACGACAACAACCGCTAGATCCGGATCTTTCTGTTTGAGGCGGATGGCCGCGGCAAGTCCTGCCGGACCGGCACCCACGATCACGACATCGAATTCCATACCTTCGCGCGGAAGCGCCTGTGCTTCGGCCAAATCCATCTTTGTTCCCCTCAGGACTTTTGTTTTTGAACGCGTGCTAATCTACGTTCGTGCGGTTGGCTCATCACCGGGGCCGCACTCATTCATCTCCCCTTGCGCATAGCATTTCTCGGAGAAGGCTGGCAAACCATTGCGCCGGAGTTTAGACTGTTAAAATGGCAAAAGAGTTAGATCATGAGGTGGATCCACGGGAGACCCTGATCCGCTGGCATTTAGCGAGTGGCGTTGATGCGCTCTTGGACGAAATGCCGCATGATCGATTCAGCGAAAAGCCTGTGGTCGATGCTTCCGCGCCTCATGACGAGCCGAAATCTGCTACGCGAGCAACGCCCAAGCCGGTCGCGGCATCGCGTGCAGCCGCAACGCCGATCCTTGCCGGCGGTTCAAGCGACGAATGGGTCGAGAGGGCCCATCAACAAGCGCAAGCCGCAACAAATTTGACCGAATTGCGCGCCGCCCTTGATGGGTTTGAAGGCATCGCACTCAAGCGCACCGCGCGCAGCCTTTTGATGGCCGAAAATGTGGTTCCCGGCGGCATCATCATTCTCGGCGATCTTCCTGAAGCTGATGATGAACGTTCGGGTGAGATCTTTTCTGGCCGCGCCGGTGTGCTGCTTGATCTGATGCTCGTTTCGATCGGCCTCTCGCGGGACAAGGTCGCATTGACGATGTCGGTGCCTTGGCGTCCGCCAGGCAATCGCGCACCAACAACCCAGGAACTTGCAACGCTTGCGCCGTTCTTGAGGCGTCAACTGTTGTTGCTCCAACCCAAACTCATACTGTCCTTTGGAACGAGTGGGGCACAAATGCTCGGCGATCGTTCGGAAACAATTTTGAAATTGCGCGGACAATGGATCGATCTCGCGCTCGACGATAAAACCGTGCCGATGCTTGTGACATTCGGGCCGGGTCATCTCCTTCGTCATCCGGCGCAAAAACTTTTTGCTTGGCGTGATTTGAAATCACTGCGGGAGCGGCTTTTGTCGATGTCATCGGCATAAAAAAACCGCACCAAAAGGCGCGGTTGATTTTTTTCAATGTGAATTTTTGCCTTAGCGGAATTCGCGACGCACTTCGGTGAGATCTTGCTCGAGAAGTTTGTCCGCTGTTGCACCCACAACCGTTTGACGCAGAATGATTTCAGACGCCTTGATCGCGGCATCTGCCGCAGCAGCGCGCACCTCAGCCATTGCATTGGCTTCAGCTTGCGCAATACGCTTCTCGGCCATCTCACGACGACGCTTCATGAAGCTCTGGAACTCGACGTCCACTTCAGCGGTGTAGCGTGCGGCTTCGGCCTTCGCACGAGCAATAATCTCATCAGCCTCATGTTCGGCCGCAGAGAATTTCTTTTTGTATTCTTGAAACACGCGCTGCGCTTCTTCACGAAGGGCCTTCGCTTCTTCGAGCTCTTTGCGGATTTCTTCAGCGCGATTATCGAGACCGGTGATCAGCGTTTTGAAGGCGCCAAGATACCAGAGCACGCCAATGAAAACGACGAAGGCGGCGGCAACCCAAAATGCAGCATCCATCATAGCGGCGCCCTCCCGTTAATTCTTCAACACGCGGCCGACGACCGCTGCGGCTTCGCCGGCGCCAGGGGTGATACCCGACAATTGGCGAACGATGGCCATCGTCGCTTCCGACGCAATCTCGCTAACATTTGACATCGCCTTTGCCTTGTTCTCGGCAATGGTATGTTCTTCCGCATCAAGATTGGCGGTGAGTTCAGCGTCGAAGGCCGCACGCTTATTGATAATCTCGGCGTTCAAACGATCGCGCGTTTGTTTGCCGATATCTTCTGCGTGAGCGTGGGCATCTGCGAGGGCCTTTTCGAAAGAGGCAATAGCCGCTTCCGTTTCTTCGCGAAGACGCGCGGCTTCGTTCAGATCGCCCTCATGCGCGGCACGTCGCGCTTCAAGGATTCCCTCGACGCGCGGCAAACCGATCCGTGACATGAGGAGATAAAGAAGCCCGAAAATGATCGCGAGCCACAGGAGCTGCGGTCCGAATGTTGAGGGATCAAAGGGCGGGAACACGGTGCTGTGTCCACCATCATGACCCACTTCGGTCGTGGTCTCTGGAGTCGTTGCCATCGCACCTTCTCGCGCGGGAGACGGGAGCTTTCGCACCCTGATGAAACAAGGCCCCGCCGGAACCGGCGGGGTAGTCCGTTAAGAAGAGCCGAACCCTATGATCCGGTAATCGATACGTGCTCTTACTTGATCACGAAGAGCAAGAGGATCGCGACGAGGAACGCGAAAATGCCAAGACCTTCGGCGAGAGCGGCACCAATAAAGGCGCGGCCGAACTGGCTGTCCGATGCCGACGGGTTACGCAGAGCGCCCGAGAGGAAGTTGCCGAAAATGACACCGACGCCGATGGCGGCGATGCCCATGCCGATCGCAGCGAGACCAGCACCGATATATTTTGCAGAGACGGGATCCATGTTGTGCTCCTATTTGATGAGTGGATCGGTTGAAAAGGTGAACCGAACTTTCTGTTAATGTCCGGGATGGATCGCGTCGTTGAGATAGACGCAAGTGAGAATGGCAAAAACATAGGCTTGCAAGAACGCGACGAGAAGTTCGAGCGCTGTCAAAGCCACTGTCATCGCAAAAGGAAGCGGTGCGAGGATCACCGCCCATGTGCCCGAAGCGAGCAACATGGTGACGAAGCCGCCGAACACTTTCAGCGTGATGTGACCGGCGAGCATATTCGCGAACAAACGAACTGAAAGGCTGATCGGACGCGAAATGAACGAGATCACTTCGATCAATACGAGCAGCGGTAGCAAAACGGGTGAAACACCTGACGGCACAAAGAGATGCAGGAAGTGTAGGCCGTTGCGATAAAAACCGTAAAGAATGACGGTGAGAATCACGAGCGCGGCGAGCGCGAAGGTTACGATGATGTGGCTCGTGACTGTGAATGTGTAGGGAATGATGCCGATTAGGTTCGACAACAAGACAAACATAAACAGTGAGAAGACGAGCGGGAAGAACCGCATGCCATCTTGGCCGGCGGAGCCCCGCACGGTGTTGGCCACAAATTCATAAGCGACTTCGCCAAGCGATTGCAGGCGGCCCGGAACGAGCGCGCGTGATGATGTGCCGACGATCATTATAAATGTCGCTGCTGCAAGAACAGCAATCATGAACACAGCTGAATTCGTGACAGGGAGCGGCCCGATGTGAAACAGGGGCGCAATCACAAATTGATGAATGGGATCAATTCCGCCTTCAGCCGCCACGCTCTCGCTCCTCAGTCGTTGCGGTCCTTGCGGTCCGCATCCATCATTCGGTTCGGCGTTTTGCCGCTACCGAGTTTCACCATGTTCCAGAAGCCGGCGGCTACGCCGAGCATCAGGAAGATGATCAGAAAAACTGGTGACAAGCCCGACCATCGGTCGATTTGCCATCCAATGATCGCGCCCACAGCGACTCCCGCAATCAGCTCTGCCAGCATCCGAAACCCAAGGGCCATCGCCTTACCGGTTTCGCCACCCACAGCCGCGGCTTCCGCCTGTCTGCGATCACTTTCAGAAGAGTCCGCCTGCTTCTTCTCAATCGCGCCCGCGAGCTTTGCGAGCCGCTCTTGAAGAGCGCGGTCTCCACCGTCTTCGTGATCCACCTCTTTCATCGGCCCCTGTTCCGTGAACACGTACCGCGTCTATCGGCTTGATTTTCTTAAAGAAAAACCCGCCGGCGACCATCAACTGAGCCGAGGTCTAGCCCACCCTTTCGAGCGCGCGCACCATAGTTTTTTACCCTAGGCCTGTCAAGGCAACGGAGACTTTCCTTAATGCCTTGAAAAACATAGATTTTTTAGCTCTTTTCTAGAGCTCCGCCTTTCGTCTCACCAGGCTTTCTGTTGCACCGCGTCACGACGCCTTCAGATATGATTCCGCCGTGCCAAGATCGACCGAGACCAGCTGGCTGACGCCGCGCTCCGCCATGGTGACCCCGAACAGGCGATCCATCCGAGCCATCGTGATCGGATTATGGGTGATGACAACGAAACGGGTTTCGGTCGAACGCGCCATATCGTTGAGGAGGTCGCAATAGCGCTCCACGTTAGCGTCATCGAGCGGCGCATCGACTTCGTCGAGCACGCAGATCGGCGACGGATTGGTCAGGAACACCGCGAAGATGAGGGCGATCGCCGTCAGCGCCTGTTCGCCACCGGAGAGGAGCGAAAGGGTCGACGGCTTCTTGCCGGGCGGATGGGCGAGGATTTCGAG
>CAWUMH010000111.1:0-5568 GCA_963923565.1 uncultured Alphaproteobacteria bacterium | reverse complement strand
GGATGATTTTTGAAATAATCCGGCATCGGCTCGCCGCGCTCCAGCCGCTCGCGGATTTTCGCATGTGCGGAATCGCGCGCAACAATCATCGTGCCCGTGAGCGAGAGACGCGTGCGGATCGGATGCGCGGAGAGTGTGGCGAGTATCGCCTGCATGGGTTGATTGAGATTAATGTCCACGCAATGTGCGGTGAATTCGCGTTCATCAATCTCAGGTAGATAATGCGAGGGATCGGCTTCCAATTGTTCCAAAAACACACCGTCTTTGGTGATCTTGCCTTTCGCTTGGCGATCCGCCGAACAAGATACCCCCAAACCAATCGGCAGCGATGCGCCATGGCGCGGCAAGCGGATCACGCGCACATCATGGCAAAAATATTTGCCGCCGAATTGCGCGCCGACGCCCAAATTCTGCGTGAGTTTGAAAATCTCTTCTTCCATCTGAAGATCGCGGAACGCGTGGCCCGCTTCCGAGCCTTGCGTCGGCAGATCATCATAATAACGCGTCGAAGCGAGCTTCACCGTTTTCATCACGAGTTCTGCGGATGTGCCGCCAATCACAATGGCGAGATGATAGGGCGGGCAGGCGGAGGTGCCGAGTGTTAGAATTTTTTCTTTCAAAAACGCAATCAAACGATCATGCGTCAAAACTGATGGTGTCGCTTGATAGAGGAAGCTTTTATTGGCCGAGCCGCCACCTTTCGCAACGAACAAGAATTTGTATTCGTCATCGCCTTCGGCATAGAGATTGATCTCGGCGGGAAGATTGGTCTTTGTGTTCTTCTCTTCAAACATCGAGAGTGGTGCAACCTGCGAGTAGCGCAGATTTTTTTCGAAATACGCGTCTTTGATGCCGCCGGTGATTGCACTTGCATCGTCGCCATCGGTCAACACAAAGCGGCCGCGCTTGGCCGAGACAATCGCGGTGCCGGTGTCCTGACACATGGGCAACACGCCGCCTGCTGCGATATTCGCGTTTTTCAACAAATCATAGGCCACGAAACGATCATTGGGTGTGGCTTCCGGATCATCGAGAATTTTGCGGAGCTGCGCGAGATGGCCGGGGCGCAAGAGATGATTGATGTCGATGAAGGCTTGCTTCGAGAGCATCCGGATCGCGTCGGGTGCGATCGACAGAAATGTCTTGTCGCCGAGTGTTTCCACCTTCACCCCCTCACTCGAGAGCTTGCGATAAGGGGTGGTGTCGGGGCCCAAGGGAAACAGGCTGTCGGCGGACGCCATGGCGCTCTCCATCTGAATATTATTTTGACGCACGAAAGGCGGGGAGGGTTCCCCTCAAAACGCGCGAAAGAGATAGATCATCTTCGGTGAAGACGCTACATGTCCGGTATTCGACCATAGGCGTGTGAGGTTTGATTGCGAATGTTTGCCCATCCCGTTCTCGTTGCCGATATCGGCGGCACCAATTCACGCTTTTCGATTGTCGAAGCGCCGGGGCAGGATCCGAAAATTCTCGGCCGGTTTCAGACGTCCGATTATGCGGGGCCGCTTGAGGCGATCAAAGCCGCGCTGGCGCTCACCTCGCTTGTCCCACAATCAATTCTCATGTGCGTGGCTGGTCCTGTTGTTGATCGCCGCTGCCATTTGACCAATGCGCGTTGGACGATTGACGGGCCGGAGATTGCGAAAGGCCTCGGCTTGTCTTCAGGCTTGTTGCTCAATGATTTTGAAGCACAGGCTTTGTCGCTGCCCGCATTGCGTACGGAATGGCTGAAACAAATTGGTGAAGCCGCGCCTTCTAAAGGCGGCGCGATGCATGTGATTCTCGGACCCGGTACGGGGCTCGGCATCGGTGCACTGCTAACGCTTGATGGCCGTTATGTGCCGCTTGCGAGCGAGAGCTGCCATGTTGATCTCGGTCCGGTCGGCAAAGACGAAGAGGCCTTCTGGCCTTATCTTCAAAAAGTACTCGATCGTAACACCACCGAATCTGTGATGTCGGGGCCGGGCCTCGTGCGCATCCATCGCGCACGCATGGTCGCGAAGGGACTTCAACCCTCCGCAGATGATGGTGTTGCCATTGTGAATGCGGCACTGGCCGATCCCGCTTCGGATGCGCGCGCGACCATTAATGCCTATCTCAAAATCATCGCGCGGTTTGCCGGGGACATCGCGATTACATTTCTCGCGTCAGGCGGGGTTACCCTCGCCGGCGGCATTTTGCCGCGGATCGCCTCGATGATTGATGGGGCCGCATTCCGGAAAGCGTTCGAGGCGAAGGCCCCTGTTGATGCGCTGACCCGCCGAATCTCGACACGGCTTTTGATGGAGCCGGACGCGGTTCTGTATGGAATGGCGGCGATTGCCGCCGCGCCTGAACGCTATGCGATCGATTACAAAGAGCGGGACTGGCTGCGTTAGGCGGTTCTACCCGCTTAAGCCGCCGTTGCGGTCGGGGATTGGGTCAAAAGCGCAAACAAAGCGTCAGCATCCTTGGTCTTGCGCAGTTTTTGGGCAATTGCCGGATCTCTCAGCGACCGCGCGACGCGCGAAAGGGCTTTGAGGTGGTCGGCACCCGCGCCTTCAGGGGCGAGCAGCAGGAAGATCAGATCCACCGGCTCGCCATCAAGCGATTCAAAATCGATGGGCTTTTCGAGGCGGGCAAAGACGCCGAAGAGCCGGTCGAGTTTGCCCATTTTGCCATGCGGAATGGCAATTCCATTGCCAATTCCGGTTGAACCGAGCCGTTCGCGCTGCAAAAGCGCATCAAAAATCTCGCGTTCCGGTAGACCTGACAGTTTCGCGGCCTGTTCGGCCAGATCCTGTAGCGCCTGCTTTTTGGAAGCCGCCTTCAGCGCGGGAAGCACGGCTTCCGGGGTCAGGACATCGGTCAAGGGCATGGGTTCGTCTCTATCTGTGATCTTCGCCATTATGGCAAAGCATGAACCGGGCCATTCCTGGCGCGCCGCCTTGGGGCGGTCTCTACGGTGGACGCTCCTCTAGTGGTCCGCGGTCGGCGGGTCAACCCACCCGATGTTCCCGTCGGTCCGGCGATAGACGACATTGATCCGTTCCGAGCCCGCATGGCGGAAGACGACAACGGGCGCGCCGGTCATGTCGAGATCGAGCACGGCGTCACTTACCGACATCGTGCGGATGCTCTTTTTTGTCTCGGCAATCACAACGGGATTATAGGCGTCCGACTCGTCCGGCGTGTGATCCTCTTCTGGTGATTGGATGACATAAGAGGGGGCCTCAACCGCACGCACCGCGCCGCCGGGGCCGTGATCTTTGAGGCGCTGCTTGTAACGGCGTAAGCGGTTTTCCACCTTCTCGGCCGCGCGGTCCGCGCTTTGATAGGGTTCTTGCGCAAAGCCCAAAGCGTGAAGTGTCACGCCGGAAGACAGATGCAATACGCAATCGGTCTCATAGCCCGAGCCTTCTCGTTTGACGGTCGCATGACCCGTGACAAGGCCGGAATAAAATTTGGAAACTGACTCCTGCAATCTCTGGGTGACTTGTTGGCGAAGTGCCTCGCCGATGTCGAGATTCTTACCCGATACGCGTAGTGGCATGAAAAACCCTCCGCCTATATGTGTCGTCTCAAAGGGGCCTATCTCCCCTCAAGAGAGAGTTAAGGGCCTTTGGCCTCAAGTCAATGGCGGGTGCGTGAGGATTATACGCGAAGCGGTCAGCTGGCTTTTGCGGGAAGCGACTGTTTCTCGCGGCGGCGCTCGACGGATGAGGGAATTCGCAAACTATCGCGATATTTTGCAACCGTGCGGCGGGCAATATCGATGCCGGAGTCCTTAAGCTTGGCAACAATTGTATCATCTGAGAGAATATTGTCGGGCGTTTCCTGATCAATCATTTGCTTAATACGGAACCGCACTGCTTCGGCAGAATGTGACTCACCGCCTTCCGCAGAGGCAATCGACGCGGTGAAGAAATATTTCATTTCAAACAGACCGCGTTCTGCCGCGATATATTTGTTCGATGTCACGCGCGACACGGTTGATTCATGCATTTGAATCGCGTCGGCCACCGCTTTCAAATTGAGCGGGCGCAAAAATTCAACACCATTGGTAAAAAATAATTCCTGATGGCGCACGATTTCGCTGGCGACTTTCAGAATCGTTTTTGCGCGTTGTTCAAGACTTTTTGTCAACCAATTCGCGGTTTGTAACGCTTCGCTGACATAAGATTTTTCCTCGTCATTTTTAACTTTCGAGGAAATTTTTGCCGCATAAGTTTGATTGACGAGAATGCGCGGCAACGCTTCCGAATTCAATTCAACCAAGAAACTGCCGTCAGCCGCACGCCTGACATAAACGTCCGGAATAACGGGTTGAACGGTGCCGCCGCCAAATTTCAAACCGGGTTTGGGATCAAGCTTTTTGATGTCGGCGACCATGTCGAGAAGGTCCTCGTCATCAACGCCGCAAATTTTACGCAAAGACGCAAAATCGCGACGTGCTAACAGATCGAGATTGTCGAGAAGCGCGGCAATCGCCGGATCATAACGATTTCTATCGATGAGTTGCAGGCGCAAGCAATCAGCAAGATCGCGCGCACCCACGCCCGTCGGATCAAAGCTTTGAATGAGTTTCAAAACGCCTTCGACACGTTCAATCGGCACACCAAGGCGCTCTGCCGTATCCGCAAGTGGCTCGCGAATATAACCGCCTTCATCAACGAGATCGACGAGCGTTGCGCCGATCATTCGTTCAATCGGATCGGTCGTCGCAACATGCAATTGTTCTGTCAAATGATCATGTAGCGAAATTTCAGCAGCAACATAGGCTTCTAGATTTGAATCTTCGCCATCGCCACTTTGTCCGCCGACGCCGCTCCAGCTTGTCGCTGAAAGCCCCATCGGTTCGGCATCATTTTTGGCAGCCGGTGTCAGGGTTGGCGCATCATCGGGATAAACATTGTCGAGGTGAACTTCGTGGCGCGGATCGATTTCACCGCGCTCGGGTGCAACTGTGCGCGTTTCCCAATCGGCATCTGTGCCGAGCGCCGAATCGGGAGCTGGTGCATCGGATTGCGCAACGGGGCCTGTTTCTTCTTGTGCACGTTCGAGCAGCGGATTTTTTTCAAGCTCCGTCTCGATATAGTCAGCCAATTCAATATTGGAGAGCTGCAACAGCTTGATCGCCTGCAACAATTGCGGCGTCATCACCAAAGACTGGCTTTGGCGTAGTTCTAGCCTTTGCGAGAACTTTACAGACACGGGACGATACGCAGCTCCGGACGCAATACTCTGGCCGCCTATCGGCACAGATTTTGCTTAATATCCGATTAAATACTTAAAATTGTATTTGGTCAAAACACGCCATGCGTGTGGTGGTCGCCTGTTACAGGCGAAATTCATCGCCCAAATAGACGCGCCGGACATCGTCATTGGCGATGATCGCGTCGGGGGTGCCTTCCATAAGCACTTGTCCTGAATGGATAATATAGGCGCGGTCGATCAGGCCGAGCGTTTCGCGCACATTATGGTCGGTGATCAGGACGCCGATCTTGCGGGCGGTGAGCTGGCGCACCAGCGCGCGGATATCGCCGACCGCAATCGGATCGATGCCGGCAAAGGGCTCGTCGAGCA
>CAWUMH010000110.1:0-5592 GCA_963923565.1 uncultured Alphaproteobacteria bacterium | reverse complement strand
GTATGGGCGGTCTATAGTATCTATGCCAAATTATGGGCTTACCCCCCTTGGCTTTTGACGCGATTTTTATGTCTCGCCTCAGCGATCGTGTATCTGCCGCTCTATCTCCTCTTTGCTCCTAAGGGCATCATGGAAGTGTCATGGTCGATGATCCTGTTGCAGGGACTCTATCAAGGCATAGGTCCAACAATCTTAGCGATGTTGTTTTTTCTTCGCGCCGTTGAAAAACTGGGTGCGGAGCGAACCGGTGTCATCATTGGTCTTGTACCCATCATCTCCGGCCTTGCGGCGGTGCCCCTTCTTGGCGAGCCTCTCACATGGCCGCTGATTATCGGGATGTGCCTTGTGACGATGGGCACCTATTTTGCGGCAAAGCCACCACGTCGCGCCGCTTAATACCGCGTCCGAGGCTTTCGTTGCTGCGCATGGGCGTTTGCAGAGCGGCAATCCGGCACGCTTTTAAACACGATGAGGGCGCCCTATATCAAATCTATAAACAGCCTAACCGTTGAAGGACTGAGTCATGTCGATCCGCCCTGTGCGTCATATCTCCGGCACTACCCCGCATCTCGAAGGCGCGGGCGTGAGTCTCCAGCGCGTATTCGGCTTCGGGGATCCGAGCCTCACCGATCCGTTTTTGATGATGGATGATTTCCGCAATGACCGGCCGGAAAATTATGTCCGCGGCTTTCCGTGGCATCCGCATCGCGGCATCGAAACGATTACCTATGTTCTCGCTGGCGAAGTCGAGCATGGCGATAGCCTCGGCAATCGCGGCACGCTCGGCGCGGGCGATGTGCAATGGATGACGGCGGGTTCGGGCATTCTGCATCAAGAAATGCCGAAGGGCGACGCGAAGGGCCGCATGCACGGGTTTCAGCTTTGGGCCAATCTTCCTTCGAACCTAAAAATGACGAGCCCGCGCTACCAAGACGTCAAATCAAAAGAGATCCCGGAAATCGTCGATGATGACGGCACAGCCGTGCGCGTCGTTGTCGGGGAGTTCTGGGGCAAACGCGGCCCTGTCGACGGCATTGCCGCCGATCCGCAATATCTCGATGTTTTCGTGCCCCCCGGCAAACGCAAGGTTTTGCCCGTAGACACCTACCGTTCCGCCTTTGCCTATATTTTCGAAGGCTCCGCGACGTTCCGCGACGCCTCAAAACCGTTCGGCGTCCTTGTTGAAAAGGAAGTCGATGGCGAGGAAGTCCATGTCCGCGATATGAGCGGCAATCGGACGCTGGTCGTTTTTGGCGCGGGTGACGAGATCGTCGTTCAAGCCGGCGATCATGGCGTGAGGTTTCTGCTCGTTTCGGGCGCGCCGATCCGCGAGCCCGTGGCTTGGCATGGCCCGATTGTCATGAATACGCGCGAAGAGCTGATGACCGCCGTCCGCGAATTGCAAAACGGCACCTTCATTAAAGAAGGCGTGATGCGTTAAGCCGCTACGGAATGGCGATCAGCCGCCAAATCGGTCGTCGGGGCGCTGCGGAAGCGTTCATTCATGGTCGCGGACGCGCCAATCTCCCCAAATGGGGGGTAGGAAATCGACCCGAACTCATGTATGAACCCCGCCGTCGCCGCTTTAGCTCAGTTGGTAGAGCACAGCTTTCGTAAAGCTGGGGTCGCGTGTTCGAGTCACGCAAGCGGCACCACTATTTCTGTTCGGTGAAGACACGCGTGATGCCCAGCCTCTGCTGTTCGTATTCGAAGGTTTCCGTTCTTCTCTTTGCTATTGCAATCCTCTTGAGTGTGATGGGACGCGCGCAAGCCGATGAGACACCCATCCGTGATGCGCATCATTGCGCCACGATTGCCAAAGAAGCGGTAGAGACCCGACTCACAGAAGAAAAAGTCATTTACAGCCTAGCAGGCGGCGAGGTGCTGAGCCTCAAACACAAAATCTATTTTCCTGTGGCTGGTGATAAATGCTTCGTCGATATGCAGTTTCATATCGTGCAGAACGGCACAACGATCATTAATCGCTACGTCACCGATCCTGAGACACGCGTGATTTATGCTGCACTCACGCAATCACGCGGTAAGAAAAATCCGGAAAGCGATGAAGCAAAATTCGTCTGCAATTATGGTCGTTCTTATGATGAAACAAATACCTGCTCAAATGAGCGAGAATTTGAAACGGCAGTAAAAGAACTCACGCGAAATTAAGCGTGAGGCCGCCGCGCTTCCGCCCACTCGGTCGCAAGAAGCGCCAAGAAACCAAATCCGCCAAAACCGATGACAAGGGGTGTCACTGTTCCCTGATAGGCAAGACCGATAAGACTTCCCCCTGCAAAAGACATGAGCGAATAGAGAAATCCGGAAACGGATGACGCCATGCCGGCAATATGACCCATCGGCTCAAGCGCGAGCGCGTTGTAATTGCCAAACATCAATCCGTTACAAAAGAAAATCACAAAGCAATAAAGACCAAGCACCGCTAAAGGCGGATGTCCTTGTGTAAAATACACGACCACAAGCATCAGAAGCGATGTTGCTACCGAAAAACGAATGGCGAGCGCTGTTATTCGTCGCATACCGATCTTCATCACGAAGCGGCCATTAAGGATCATCGCGATGGCGATTGCTGAGGCAAAAAACGCAAACCATAATGCGAATAGCGGACCCTGTTCATAGAGTTCAGCAAAGATTTGTTGTGATGTGCCGAGATATCCAATCAACGCTGCAAAGATAAATCCACTCGCAAGTGTATAACCCATTGTCACCGGATGACGGCATGACTCTACACCCGCATCATAGAGCGCTTTGACCGAGAAGGGGCGGCGCTTTTCACGCGGCAATGTTTCATCCTGTCGGATTGCAAACCAAATGCCGGCAATCACCGACATGGCAAGAAGCCCTGCAAAAATCACACGCCAGCTGAAAAAAAGAAGAACCGCTTGTCCGATAGACGGCGCGATGATGGGCACAATCATAAATACCGTCATCACAAAACTCATAACCCGCGCCATGGACGAACCCGCCAATCCATCGCGTACCAGTGCCATCGACACGATACGCGGAGACGCCGCACCGAAGCCCGCAACAAATCGTCCAATCAGCATCGCCGGAAATCCGGTGGCGCCAAAACACAACACCGATCCCGCAATATAGATGACGATACCAGCGAAGATTGCCGGTTTGCGGCCAATTGAATCAGAGAGAGGACCGAAGATTAAAGTTCCAAACGTCATTCCCGCGAAGAAGGCCGTGATGATGAATTGCCGCTGATTGGGATCAGGTGCACCAAGATCATTGGCAATAACGCCAATTGCCGGCAGCATTGTATCAATGGACATGGCCGTGATGGCGTTGAGAAGGGCAACAAGGATAATGAATTCAACGCTACGCGACGATGTCATAATTAAGGAATTCCAATTCAGTTAAGAGAGAAGCGGTAAAGCCGCTTTATAGACTGCTTGACCGATAGCGTGATGAGTTGCTTCGTCAAAATGAATACCATCAATCGGTGACGATTTAGCGATCGGTGTAAGATCAAGGAAGGCCACTTGTCGCCCAGCGGCCATGCGTTCGACATAAGCGCCTAATTGTTCGGATTTGACTTGGCCACCCGCAAACATATCGGCAAGCCACCCGGCCTCGATGATCGGTGGCGGTGAAATCACCAGAATCTTCGGCATGGGGCGACCACGCATCGGGGTTGCGCGAACAAGATCAACAAGTGTGCCAATACTGGAAGCAATATCGAAAGCACTCACACCATGACGTGTTTTTAGATCATTGGTGCCGAGCGAAATAATCACCACATCAAGCGGCCAATGACTTTCGAGAATAGCCCGTAAATGCGAACGGCCATTTTTATGAGCGCCTTCTACCGGATCGTCGTGAACCGTTGTACGACCAGGGTGACCCTCTTCAATAATATCAAAGCCCGATCCGAGCGCGGTACGTAAGACGCCCGGCCATCTTTTATCGGTATCAAAACGAACAACATCATTTTCATCACGCATCGGTGCCGTGCCATGCGTATTGGAATCACCAAAACAAAGAATGCGCTTCATCAAGACATCTCCTCTTCGATTTAGAGATTGACAGCCGCCATGGCCGCTGCCGGATAGCGATCACCTTTCGCCACGCCAATTGGGAACGCCGAATCAAGTGCCTCTCTCTCGCTTGATGAAAGCGCAACATTCAGAGTGCCAAGATTATCTTCAAGATAAGAGATACGCTTTGTTCCCGGGATAGGCACGATATCATCACCCTTGGCCATAACCCATTGCAGCGCTATCTGCGCGGGCGTTGCATTTTTATCCTTCGCAAGATCTTCAATCATGCGGACCAGTTTACGATTGAGTTCGAAATTCTCTTCCGAGAATCGGGGCGATATTTTTCTAAAATCGCCGTCGGGCAGATCTTCATTTGAGGTGAAGCGACCGGTAAGAAAACCGCGCCCCAAAGGCGAATAGGGAACAAAACCGATTCCGAGTTCGCGCAGCAGTGGCAGGATTTCAATTTCCGGTTCACGGCTCCAGAGCGAATACTCTGTTTGCAAGGCCGCGATTTTATGGATTTTGTGTGCACGACGAATAGTTGCGGGCGCGGCTTCTGAGAGGCCCAGATAACGCACCTTACCAGCTTTCACGAGATCGGCCATCGCGCCGACTGTCTCTTCAATGGGTGTCTGCGGATCAACGCGATGCTGATAATAAAGATCGATAACATCGACGCCGAGCCGTTTCAAACTCGCGTCACACGCGCTCTTCACATAATCGGGTTTACCGGAAATACCGAGACGCTCACCCTTGGGACCTCGGACATTGCCGAATTTGGTGGCGATGATAAGCCCGTCACGACGGCCTTTTATCGCGCGGCCGAGTAATTCTTCATTATGACCGACGCCATACATGTCGGCTGTGTCAAAGAACGTAACGCCCAAATCAATTGCGCGATGAATAACTTTGATCGACGTCGCATCATCATAGGTGCCGTAAAATTCTGACATGCCCATGCAGCCGAGGCCGAGGGTTGAAACACGCAAGCCGCTCTTACCAAGCTCCCGCTGGTCCATGACAATCGATCCTTAAGTGGAAGTGCAAAGAGGTTTTAATTAGGTCTAACGCGTGACGGTTCGTTTACAAAGGCGGATTTCGTCAATCCTGCAGCGTCAGATCCGCAGAGCCGCTTTCAGAGAGAATAAGCGCAGCATTGGCGAGATCATTGCCCCGCGCTTTCGCGATGGCCTCGTCTATCGGATGGCCATGATCAAGCCAGCGCTGAACGAGACGCGCTTCGATGACCTCGAGCGAGGGGCGCAGCATGATTTTTAAATCGAATAGCGGTCTTAAGTCCCGCCATACCGGACGATCCAGCAAAAGATAATTGCCTTCAACGACAAGAAGACGATGGCGTGGCTCAATCATGCGGGCGGAGGCACGCGACAGATCCATTGACCGATCAAATACGGGAATGGCCACATCATCCGTCGCGATGCGCAAACGGTGCAGAAGAGCAAGAAAGCCAGAGGCGTCAAAAGTCTCCGGCGCACCTTTTCGCGCACGCAATCCTCGCGCATCGAGTATAAGATTGTCATAGTGAAAACCGTCCATCGGTACGGCGACGGCAGGGGCATCG
>CAWUMH010000109.1:0-5630 GCA_963923565.1 uncultured Alphaproteobacteria bacterium | reverse complement strand
GCCGACACGGGTTTCCTCAAACAACCGGACCTGCCGGCCGATTACAACCAAGGCCGCAGGTAAAACCAGAGGAAACCTGAACCTCAATGCGTTCAAACGACGCTAACCGCCCGCCGTCAAGCCCCGAGGTTGATTGGATAGAGGCTTATCACACTCGAATGCCCATGGCGAGCCATGCCTGTTTCTCAAAAATTAATTGAGAAATATAGCATAAGCCGTTTAAATCATTGCCATTCCGCCATTAACATGAAGCGTCTGGCCCGTCACATAGGCGGCTTCCCGGCTTGCTAAATAGAGAGTTGCTGCGGCGATCTCGCTTGGCTCGCCCAGGCGACCCATTGGGACCTTTTGCATCACCGACTCACGTTGCTTTTCATTCAGCACGTCAGTCATGGGGGTCGCGATGAAGCCCGGCGCGATGCAATTGACCGTAATATTCCGGGTTGCAACTTCAGCCGCGAGCGCCTTGGACATGCCAACAATCGCGGCTTTAGCAGCCGCATAATTGCCCTGCCCCGGATTTCCTGTCGTGCCGACAACGGAAGTGATCGAGATGATCCGGCCATAGCGCTTGCGCATCATTGTTTTGGCAGCAGCGCGGCTCAAACGAAATACGGAGTCGAGATTGACCCGCATCACATCGGACCATTCTTCATCCTTCATGCGGATGAAAAGATTGTCACGGGTAATCCCGGCATTGTTGACGAGTATATCAAGCCCGCCCATCGCTTCTTCGGCGGAAGGAACAAGCGCTTCAACCGATTCTGACTCAGATAGATTGGCCGGGCAGACATGGACACGCGATCCCAACTCCGAGGCCAGCGCTTCGAGCGCCTCGCGCCGCGTCCCTGAAAGAGCAACAGTCGCGCCTTGCGCATGAAGAGCCCGCGCAATCGCACCGCCAATGCCACCCGTCGCGCCCGTGACCAAAGCCGATTGGCCTGTTAAATCAAACATTGATAACTCTCCTGAACAAATACTCAAACGCCGAGCTGTGAACGCAATAGCGCCACATCATCGGGCTGTGAAACAGAGACACCTTCGGCCTCGGCCGCAATTCTCTTGACGAGACCCGTCAGCACTTTGCCCGAACCGATTTCGACAAAGCGGGTAACGCCTTGCGCAGCCATATAAGAGACGCTTTCGCGCCAACGCACGGTACCAGTGACTTGGGTTACAAGATTGCGTCGGATCTCTTCGGGATCTGAACCTGCTGTTGCTGTGACATTGCCAACGAGTGGCACGACAGGCTTCGAGATTTTGACCTTTGAAAGCGCTTCTGCCATCGCATCCGCAGCTGGTTGCATCAATGCGCAATGGAAAGGTGCAGATACGGACAACATAACGGCACGCTTCGCGCCTTTGGTCTTTGCGAGTTCGACTGCACGTTCAACCGCAGCCTTGCTTCCTGAAACGACAACCTGTCCGCCGCCATTATCATTCGCCGCTTGGCAGATGTCGCCTTGTGCCGCCTCTTTGGCAACTGCGGCCGCTGCATCAAAATCAAGACCGAGCAATGCCGCCATCGCGCCGACACCGGGCGCAACAGCCGCTTGCATCGCATTGCCGCGAATGCGGAGAAGACGCGCGGTATCGGCAATGGTCAAACTTCCTGCTGCCGCAAGCGCCGAATATTCACCGAGCGAATGGCCCGCAACAAATTGCGCATGTTTTGCTGGTGTAATGCCGGCGTCAGTCTCAAGAACGCGCAACGCGGCAAGGCTGACCGCCATCAAAGCGGGCTGCGCATTGACGGTCAGCGTCAATTGATCCTCTGGTCCCTCGAACATCAAAGCGGAGAGCTTTTGGGACAGCGCGTCATCCACTTCCTGAAACACTGCACGAGCTGCCGCAAAATTATCGGCGAAGGCTTTGCCCATGCCAACCGCCTGACTGCCCTGCCCCGGAAAAGTAAATGCAACCGTCATAGTCTCGTCTCCCCACAGCGCCCCTGGCGCCCAAGTGCCGCGCGCTCGTGGGCCACCGCGCGGGAAGAGTCAAGCGACCGACCTTTCGCGGGCAGGAAATCACCCGGTCTGGTCAGCATCGAGAGGCTCTCGTAATGTCCCTTGCCCGATTCTTCTGTCGCTGGAAAAAATCATGCGTATCGCCACCTGGAACGTCAATTCAGTCCGCCAAAGGATTGAGCATCTCACAGCATGGCTCAAAGAGACCCAGCCAGATGTCTGCTGTTTGCAAGAATTGAAATGTCTTGATGATGCGTTTCCACGCCTTGAAATCGAGTCGCTCGGCTATCACGTCGAAACACTCGGCCAAAAAACCTTCAATGGCGTAGCGATCCTTTCAAAACACCGGATTGAGGAATGCCAACGCGGCTTGCCTCATCAACCGGGCGAACCACAGTCACGCTATATCGAAGCATTGATTGCCCCTCAGGGACAAAAGCCAGTCCGCGTCGCATCGCTTTATGCGCCGAATGGCAATCCACTCGGCACAGAAAAATTTTCATACAAACTCGACTTTCTCGAAGCCCTCATTGCGCATGCCAAAAAATGGCTCGCAACAGAAGAGGCTTTTGTGATCGCCGGTGATTACAACATCATTCCGCAAGCGGATGATGCGGAACATCCTGATCTTTGGGTTAATGATGCGCTCTATCGCCCTGAGTCACGTGCGAAATGGCAAGAGCTTCTGGCGCTCGGATTAACCGATGCAGTCCGTGCTACAAGCGATGCGAAAAAACTCTATACATTCTGGGATTATCAGGCCGGCGCTTGGCAAAAGAATAATGGCATTCGTATTGATCATCTTGTTCTGTCGCCACAAGCTGCCGACGGATTGAAATCATCGGCGATTGATTCCCATGTGCGCGGGTGGGAAAAACCGTCAGACCATGTGCCGGTTAGAATTGATCTGGAATTTTAGATTACGCTGAATAAATCAGAAGACACGAGAACCTTTACTTTGCTTTCTTAACGCGCTGCGAGACATAGGCAGTGGCTGCAAAGCGGTCGGCCTCGGTTGCCTTTTCCATTGCCTCTTCATGCGCATCAATGATCCACGCATCTTTTTGTGGATCAGCGCCCGTACGCGCGACGCTGAGCCACATCAAACCCCGCGCTCGTTGTTTCATACCCGCTTCCCCCGAAAATAATAATTGTCCGAGCTGGGCTTGCGCAATGCGATTACCTTTTTCAGCTGAAAGATTGAGCCAGCGTACCGCTTGTTTCATGTCTTTCGCGCCACCAATACCCTCAAGATGCAACCGGGCGAGAATAAGTTGGGCCTGTGCATCGCCAAAATAACTTGCCGAATAGGTAAACATCTCACGCGCACGCGCGGGATTGGCTTTCACAGACGTATTGGGAATGCCATTTAGATAATACGAACCCAGCGCAACAAAGGCGTTGGCCACGAAAGGAGCGGTCGGTGAGTCGGGCGATTCATCAGCGTGACGGTCACAGACTTTTGAAAATGTTTCGAACGCGCGCAAATCATCGCGAGGTACACCATCGCCTTCGGCATACATGCGTGCCAATTTCCATTGCGCCGGCGCATGACCTTGATCGGCTGCAAATTCTAGCGATTTGACGGCTTCGTCTTTATTACCCGCGAGATAAGACCGGATCGCATTACGTGTTGCATCGACAACTGAGCTCAGCGCTTCAAGTGGCGCTTTGGTAAGATCACTTGTGCTTGGAGGACCATCTGCTGTCTCAGCAGACGCATTCTGATCGTCATCACCCTTAAGCGTATCACTCGGCCCAATAACTGAAGACGGCGCTTTGGCTGTCTTAACGGCCTCGGATCCGGACTCATCCTGATCGGACGCGCTTCCCGCCTTGGGTACAGAAACGGTTGATGTGCTTGTACTGCGGTCGAGCGCATAGACTTTATTGGTGAATGCCCCACCGGCAAAAAACATAGCCGGCAGGACAATCATCAATCCTGGTCTTATGGACTCAAATATCCGCATAGACGAATTTTTCACCCTTGCCGCCCGGATGGGTCACTGCACCTGCTCGAGCGGATCCAACCGTTTGCGCATATTTCCAAATCGCGCCCGAACCATATTCATGTTCGCGCGACTTCCAGTCTTTTTTACGGCGAGCCAATTCATCATCGGATAAATCGACAGACAAAATGCCTTTGATTGCATCAAGATGAATGATGTCGCCATCTTTCAAGAGTGCAATCGGGCCGCCAATGGCCGCTTCAGGACCGACATGGCCCACGCAGAAGCCACGTGTTGCCCCGGAGAATCGACCATCTGTGATGAGCGCCACTTTGTCGCCCATACCTTGCCCATAAAGCGCTGCGGTTGTGGCGAGCATTTCTCGCATACCCGGACCACCGCGCGGCCCTTCGTAACGAATGACGAGCACTTCGCCCTCTTTATACTGACGCTTTGTCACCGCTTCGAAACAGGCTTCTTCATTATCGAAGACACGCGCCGGACCCGTAAAGACTTGCTTCTCGACAGGCATACCGGCGACTTTCACAATCGCGCCTTCCGGAGCAAGATTGCCTTTAAGACCAACAACACCACCCGTTGGCGTCAACGGTTTGTTTGCCGCGTAAACAACATCCTGATCCGGATTCCATTTCACGCTCGCCATATTTTCAGCCATCGTGCGGCCTGTCACCGTCATGCAATCACCATGCAGATAACCATGATCAAGCAAGGTCTTCATGAGAAGCGGAATGCCGCCGACTTCAAACATGTCTTTCGCGACATATTTTCCGCCTGGCTTCAAATCGGCAATGTAAGGCGTCTTTTTGAAGATCTCGGCAACATCGAACAAATCAAATTCGATACCCGCTTCATGCGCAATTGCTGGCAGATGCAGCGCCGCATTCGTAGAACCACCGGAGGCCGCAACAACAGTCGCAGCATTCTCAAGCGCCTTGCGTGTAACGATATCACGCGGGCGAATATTTTTAGCGATGAGATCCATGATCATCTCGCCGGCTGTGCGGCAGAACTGTTCACGAATTTCATAAGGTGCAGGCGCACCGGCTGAATAAGGCAGTGCAAGACCAATGGCTTCAGACACTGTTGCCATTGTGTTGGCCGTGAATTGCGCACCACACGCGCCCGAAGACGGGCAGGCTACCGCTTCGAGTTCGTAGAGGTCTTCTTCATTCATCGCGCCGACCGAATGTTTGCCGACCGCTTCGAACACGTCTTGCACGGTCACAGGCTTACCTTTGAAGGTGCCCGGCAAAATCGATCCGCCATAGATGAAAATCGACGGCACATTCAAACGCACCATCGCCATCATCATGCCGGGAAGTGATTTGTCGCAACCCGCCAAACCGACAATCGCGTCATAGGAGTGACCGCGCATGGTGAGCTCGACCGAGTCAGCGATGACTTCGCGCGACACAAGCGAGGATTTCATCCCCTGATGGCCCATCGCGATCCCGTCGGTCACGGTGATCGTCACGAATTCACGCGGTGTGCCGCCGGCCGCATCAACGCCGCTTTTCACGAATTGGGCCTGATGCATGAGCGTGTTATTGCAGGGCGCCGCTTCGTTCCAGCAAGAGGCCACGCCGACAAAGGGACGGCTCATCTGCGCGCGGTTCAAGCCCATCGCATAATAATAAGACCGATGCGGCGCACGCGCCGGGCCTTCCGTCACATAGCGGCTGGGCAATTTGGA
>CAWUMH010000108.1:0-5633 GCA_963923565.1 uncultured Alphaproteobacteria bacterium | reverse complement strand
TTATAAGTTTCATCATGTCGCGTTTCGAGGGGGAGCCGATCCGTATCATGCTTATGCGGCGGAAAGCCTGACCATCCGCCCTGCCCGACAGTGAATAATTCGGAGACCAAAAGGCGCCCGACGCGATCGCGATATTTTGTGCCAAGAATATGTTTGATCTTCCGATGTGTCTTCGTGTCATCCGATCCATATTGGACATGATCAAGATCAGTCACGCGGACATCAAAAGGTTCAAGCACTTTGTCAAAGCGCGCGCCGGCGATAAAAACTTCAGCTGTCTCCGAGACGCAGGTCAGCCCCGTCTTTGCCCCTGTAGGCACATAAACGCCTTCCGGCTCACCACCCCACACATCGCCTACGCGATTGCCAAGTTTTGAAAAGGATACACCTTCGATGTCGACATCGACTGTTCCGGTGGCGGGAACAATCGACGTCTCATAATGCGGAACAGAATATGAAAAATGCTCCCCGCGCTTCAATTTGACGATGTTGAAATAATTCAGTGGCACGCGCGCATCATCGATATCAATCACAGCCTTGTTTTGATTGTCATAAGGCGGAATATGCATGCCTCTCTCCTGCTGTCATCTTATTGGTTGATGTGATGCGTGGCCAAGAAGGATTGCAACTCATTTGGCGTTGGATTAGCAGGCGAACATCCGACCCGCGTGACAACAAGAGCTGCTGACGCCGCGCCGCGTTGAAGACTGTGTCTGAGTGATAAACCTTCAGCCAAACCTGTTACAAAACCGCCCATGAAGGCGTCCCCCGCCCCCGTTGGTTTGAGAGCCGTTACAGGATAAATCCCCATCGCAATGACTTCGCCGTCAGCAAAGGCAATCAGGCCTTTCTCGCCGCGTTTATAGACAATGATCGATCCACTCTTCTCTGCGCATGAACGCGCATAAGAAAGACCGTCTGCTTTACCCGCAAGTACGGCGAATTCCTCATCATTGCCGATGAGGATATCGGCTTGCGCAGCCGCCTTTCCGCAAATCATTGCTGCCTCTTCGCGGCTCGCCCAGGAATATGGGCGATAATCGACATCAATGATCACGGGACATTCGGCAGCGCGCGCTAGGTTCAGTGCTTCAAAACTTGCACTGCGTGAGGGTTCAATCGCGAAAGACGTGCCTGTGACAACAAGCGCAGCGGCATTTTGATAATCAATTAATTTGACATCATGAGACGAGAACGCGAAATCAGCCGCGTTGTTGCGATATAATACCGACTGGCAGTTGTCAGCGCGCGTCTCAACAACCGCTAATGACGTGCGCTCCTCGCCTTTCACGGAACGAATATGATCAGTCACGACGCCATAGTGCTTTAATTGACCAATAACATAACGCCCCACCGCATCATCAGACACGGTTGTGACGAGCACGGCTTTGTGCCCCAGACGCGTTATCGCGCTGGCGATATTTGCAGCCGAACCGCCAAGAGCCGGAAAGAAGGCACGCGCCGCTTCAATCGTCGTTCCCGGCGGATCGGCATAAAGATCCATGCCCGCACGACCAATGACGAGAAAGGAACCGCTTTTGATCCGCTCAAGGCTCACACTTAAATTCCCGGCCGTTGTTTCGCGCGCCCCTTTTCGATCTCTTCATGAGCCGCGCGGATTTTTTCGCTTTGAGATACTTCCGGCGATCCGACTTCCCACCAGGCGTGGCCTTCAGTAGTCCATCCTTCATGCGGATCCGTCTTTAGCGAGATCACATAAGTGCGATCCGCTTTCCGCGCACGCGCAAAAGCATCTTTCAATTCTTTTACGGATGTCACAGTTTCCGCCAAGGCGCCCATGGATTTCGCATGCGCTTCAAAATCAACTGAGAAGGGTGCAATGGCCAAGCGACTATCTTTAATCAATGTGCCGAAGGACACATTGCCAGTATTGTTCTGCAATTTATTGATCACCGCAAAACCACCATTGTCGCAGATGATGACAATCATTTTTTTGCCCGTAAGCACGGATGAATAAATATCCGAGTTCTGGATGAGGTAGGAGCCATCGCCAACAAAGACGACGGTTTCCTTTTCGGGCTCATCTTCAAGCTGCGCCATGCGTGCACCCCACCCACCGGCTACTTCATAACCCATGCAGGAGAACCCATATTCAACATCAACAGTGCCGATGCCTTTGGTTAGCCAATTCGCGGCAAGCTCGGAGGGTAAACCACCCGCTGCTGTAAGTATGCGATCACGCGGATCACAAATCTCGTTAATAGCACCGATGACTTGCGCATAGGCCATCGGCCGATTGCCGCCTTCACGTGTTTGTGGGCTCACATTATCGGCAACATAAGAATGCCAGGCCGCACGTTCTTTTTCAGCGAAGTCACCCCACTCTTTCGGCACGTGATAGGATGAGAGTGCCTCGTCCAAATCATGCAAAGCAAGCTTGGCATCGCCGACCACAGAAAGTGCACGATGTTTGCCGGCATCATAACGACCAACATTAATGGCGATGATACGCGCATCACGATCAAATGCTGTCCATGATCCTGTGGTGAAATCTTGCAGACGTGTTCCGATTGCCAATATAACATCAGCCTTCTCGGCCAAAGCATTGGCGGAGTTTGATCCCGTCACACCAAGCGCACCGCAATTCAACGGATGCGAAGCAAGCATATTCGCGCGCCCTGCAATCGTTTCAACAACGGGAATGCCATGCGCTTCAGCAAAGCGTTTTAAATCTTCCGTAGCTTCAGAATATTGCACACCGCCGCCAGCGATGATAATTGGCCGCTTAGCAGTTTTCAGAAGAGCGACTGCATCGGCAATTTCTCTTTTATCGGCTGGCTGGCGTCTGATGCGATGAACGCGCCGCTCAAAAAATTCAACCGGATAATCATAAGCCCAGCCTTGCACATCTTGCGGCAAGCCAAAGAAAGCGGGGCCGCAATCAGCCGGATCAAGCATTGTTGAAATCGCAACGGGCAATGACTGAATGATTTGTGCCGGGTGCGTGATACGATCCCAATAGCGCGTGACTGATTTAAACGCGTCATTCACAGTGGTTGTCGGATTTCCGAAATGCTCAAGCTGTTGCAACACGGGATCGGGCAACCGCGTTGCGTAAGTATCGCCGCACAAAAGCAACAAGGGTAAGCGATTAGAGTGCGCGACAGCGGCAGATGTCAACATATTGGTTGTGCCCGGTCCGGCGGAGGCGGTCGCAAACATGACCCGCTTGCGCAACTTGGCCTTGGTATAGGCAATCGCAGCCAAAGCCATGGATTGCTCATTCTGTCCGCGCCAAAGCGGTAAAACATCGCGATGCTCATAAAGCGCTTCGCCCAGGCAAATCACATTGCCATGGCCGAAAATGCCAAAGCCTCCTGCCACGAGCCGCTCTTCGCCTTTGGGGGTCTCAATATATTGCGCTGCAAGATGCCGCACCAAGGCTTGCGCCATTGTCAATCTGACCGATTTTCCCGCCACGTTCTTCCTCCCGAAAACCCGATTAAATCCCTGATTTGTTTGTAACTCTAAATGTCGTTTGACAGGTTTTCAATCGATTGCGATAGATTTCCGATGGAAACGCAAAAGATTGGGATCGGCATCATCGGTGCCGGCTATATGGGCAAAGCGCATTCGGTGGCCTATGCCTCTGTCGGCGCAGTATTCAACACACGGTTAAGACCCGTGTTGGAGATGATTTGCACGTCCACTGAGGATGGCGCAAAGCGGCGCGCGCAAGAATTTGGGTTTAACCGCTCAACCGGCGACTGGCGTCAGCTCGTGCATGATCCGAAAGTGGAAGCGGTTATCATTGCGAGCCCGCAAGATACACATAAAGACATCGCCCTTGCCGCTTTCGAAATAGGCAAGCCAGTTTTTTGTGAAAAGCCGCTTGGTCTTTCTCTCGAAGAAGCACGCTTATTGACTCAAAAGGCTGAGAAAGCCGGTGTCGTGAATATGACGGGCTTCAATTATATTCGCACGCCCGCCTCGCAGCTCGCGCGCGAAATGATTAAAGCCGGTGAAATTGGCGACATCACTTATTTCCGTGGCGAACATACAGAAGATTTTCTTGCTGATCCGAATCTACCCGCAACATGGCGTACAGAAGGCCGAGCACAAGGCAATATGGGTGATTTGTCACCGCATATCTTGAACGCGGCTTTCGCATTGGCAGGACCAATCAAATCACTCATTGCCGATATTGAAACAGTACACGCCACGCGTCCTTCACCAACCGGCCCGCGCGCGGTGACGAATGATGATCAGGCGCATATGTTGTGCCGTTTTGAAAGCGGCGCGATGGGATCGCTCTTTATCAGCCGCATCGCGACCGGCCGCAAAATGGGCTATGCCTATGACATTTACGGCACCAAAGGGGCGATCCGCTTTGATGGCGAAGATCAAAATGCATTATGGCTCTACCGTATGGATCAGCGCAGCGATCGGCAAGGCTTTACAAAAATTCTCACCGGCCCAGAACATCCCGATTACAAAGCCTTTTGCCTCGGCCCCGGCCATGGCACCGGCTACCAAGATCAAATCATCATCGAAGCGCGTGATTTTCTAAAAGCGCTGGACGCAAAGCAATCACTCTGGCCCACATTCCGTGACGGGTTGAACGTCAGTGAAGCTGTTGAAGCGGCTTTCCTGTCTCATTCTGAGCGGCGTTGGGTCTCTCTTTCTGAAATTTAAATCGGGACACACATCATGACGATTACAATCGGAAATGCCCCATGCTCATGGGGCGTTGAATTTGCCAAGGATCCGCGCAACCCGACGTGGCAACGCGTTCTCGATGAATGCAAAGCCGCAGGTTATACCGGCATTGAATTGGGTCCAATCGGGTTCATGCCTGAAGACCCCCACGAATTAGGTGACGCTCTTGCTCAACGTGGCCTCACTTTGATCGGCGGTGTCGTATTCCGCCCCTTCCATGATGCGAAACAATGGGATGATGTTGTGGACGCTGCTACACGCACCTGCCGCGCGCTTGTATCCCATAAAGCAAAACATCTTGTGTTGATCGATTCCATTTCTCCCCGTCGTGCACCAACTGCCGGACGCCCGAATGAAGCCGAACAAATGGATGCCGATGAATGGAAGGGATTTTGTGATCGCTTCCGGACCATCGCCCGCTTGGGTGCTGAAGAGTATGGATTGACGGTTTCAATCCATCCGCATGCCGCAGGCTTTGTTGATTTTGAAGCCGAGACCGAACGTCTTCTTGCTGAGATCGACCCAAACCTTTTGAAACTCTGCCTTGATACAGGCCATTCGCATTATGCAGGTTTTGATCCGGTTGCCTTCATGCGTCGCCATCGCGACCGGCTTGCTTATGTGCATTTCAAAGACATTGATCCACGCGTGAAAGCGGATGCGGTGGCAAAACGAACAGGCTTCTATGACGCCTGCGCGCAAGGCATTTTCTGCAATCTGGGAAAAGGCATGACCGATTTCAAAGCGGTGCGCGAATTACTGCTCTCAACTGGTTATGAAGGCTGGTGCACGGTGGAACAAGATTGTGATCCCGCAGGCCCGACATCACCCGTTGATGATGCCCGTGAAAATCGTGCTTATCTAAAATCAATCGGCTTTTAATGGTGGGCGCGACAGGGATTGAACCTGTGACCTCTCCCGTGTGAAGGGAACGCACTACCGCTGTGCTACGC